>JBGOTY010000001.1:0-47142 GCA_041476745.1 Verrucomicrobiia bacterium
AGGTGCTGCGGAGGATTCGGCGGTAGTTTCCAGACGATCTCGCCGTGGTCGGTCGCTACATGCATCTGGTTAGCGAGATCGATTCCCGCATTGTAGGTCTTCTCGAATGCGGCGAAATTCTTCGCGGCGACGTGTTGATCGAGCGGGTCGAGAATCTTCTTCGTGTAGTTTTCTACCATGCCCTTGTACTTCGGCCGCGTCAGGTTGCCCTTCTTGAACAGGCTGCGAACGCCGCGCAATTGATAAGCCGCCAGCTCCCAATTCCCGCCCTTCGCCGCGTAGTAGGCAATCCAGTAGCGGTCGCTTACGTCGCGCATGAGCGTTCCGAGTCCCGGCTGCAGTTCCGCGATCTGGTCGAGCGTCAACTCACCGTGCTTGGTCCGCCCAACAATTGGTTTCTCATCCGGCATGCGCACCTGTGTAATCCGCGCTCTCCAACAAATCAATGTAAAACAAAACCCCGACACGCGCGTGTCGGGGCTCGTCGATTTCAAACTCCAAGTTCTAGCTCGCTTTGTCCGTCTTCGCACCCATGGATTTCATGTACGGGCACTCGGCGCTGGCTTTGGCCTTGCCGCTGTGGGCTTCCCACTGTGCCAACTGGTCGGGCGAGAGGATTTTCTCCAGCCCGCTGTTGAACATCGCGTGGAACTCCGAGGTCGAGGTCGCTTTGAGGCACTCCTGTTTCAAGACGTCGATTTTCGCTTTCTGGCCGTCCGTCAGGCTCAATTTGCTGAACATGTCGCCGCAAGCCGCACCCTTCGCGCTGCTCTTCGACATGCCTCCGCAACAGCCTTCACCCGCAAACACCGATGCCGCGCCGAGCGCGACGACCGCCGCTACCGTAAATGCCAAAAACTTCTTCATTATGCTCTCCTCGTGTGTTGATTCGTCACTTAGACGTCATACTACCATCGTTTGTTCAACCCGTGGCGTTATTTCTTCGCAAGAATCGCGTTCAGAACGCGCTCGGGCGTGAATGGCGCTTTCATCATCCGCACGCCGCACGCATCGTAAATCGCGTTTGCCAGCGCGGGCAACGGGCCGTTGATTCCGATCTCGGCGATGCTCTTCGCGCCGAATGGACCGGTCGGCTCATAGGTCTCGACGAGAATCGTGCGAATCTTTGGCGCGTCCACCGTCGTGAACAGCCGATAATCGAAGAAGCTTGGGTTGAGCATGCGGCCGCGTTCGTCGAAGACCATCTCTTCGCACAGCGCGTAGCTCAGGCCGTTCAGGGCCGCGCCTTCCATCTGGCCTTCCGCGAGCTTCGGATTGATTGCGACGCCGCAGTCCACGGCGCAGACGTAATCGAGCACGCGTACTTTGCCCGTCTCCGTGTCCACTTCGACTTCCGCGAAATGCGCGGCGAACGGCGGTGGCGACACGTAGGAAATGTGCGACGCTTCGCCTTCGATCTGGAACTGGTTCTGGCCGTAGAGCGAGCGGTTGATGATGTTGGGGTACGGCACTTCCTTGCCCGACTTGCTGATGACCTTCGCGTTCTCGCAGTGCAAGTTCGCGACGTCTTCCTTCAACATTTCGGCGGCGACTTTGAGAATCTTGTCGCGGCAGGCTTCCGCCGCTTTCTTGACGGCGCCGCCGGACACGTACGTGGTGCTGGACGCATATGCGCCCTTGTCGAACGGCGTCATGTCGGTGTCGGACGAGTAGGTCTGAATCTTGTCGACAGTGACACCCAACACCTGTCCCGCGATCTGCGCGAGCACGGTGTCGCTGCCGGTGCCGAGGTCGGTCGCGCCCATCAACAGGTTGAACGAACCATCCTCATTCATCTTGATGCGCGCCGACGCCATGTCGATGCCCGCGATGCCGGAGCCTTGCATCAGGCAGGCCAGGCCGACGCCCCGCTTGATGCGCGCGTTCGGGTCGCGTTTGGCGTACAGGCGATGCTTCTTGGTCCAGCCAATTGCTGCCGCGGCGCGGTCGATGCACTCGTCCAACCCGCAGCTCTCAATTGGGTTCTCGTGTCCTTCCTTCCCCTCGCCCAACGCGGTGAAGACGGGGTTGGTCTCGCCCTTCTGGATGTGGTTCTTCTTGCGCAGTTCAATGGGATCGATGCCCAGCTTCTCGGCGATGATGTCCATCATTTGCTCGATGGCGAACGCGCCCTGTGTCGCGCCGTAACCGCGATACGCGCCGGTGATCGGCGTATTCGTGTACACCGAGTCACCCCAGAACCGCACGTTTTTGCATCGATAAAACGGCAGCGTCTTGCTGCCGACGTTCGTAAGCAGCGTCAGCGAATGCGTCCCGTATCCGCCCGTCCAGCTCGTCACGCGCTGGTCCATCGCGGTGAACGTGCCGTCCTTCTTCACGCCGATGGTCATCTTGATAATCGACGGATCGCGCGTGCGGCTCGCGATGAATTCCTCGCGGCGCGTCATCTCGATCTTCACCGGCCGACGTGTCCGCACCGTGATCAGCGCGCACAGATCCTCGAGAATGATCTCCTGTTTCGCGCCGAACCCGCCGCCGATACGCGGCTTGATGACGCGGATCTGGTTGACGGGAATCTGCAGGCATTGCGCCACGATGCGGCGGCAATGCCACGGCACTTGCGTAGCCGTGCGCAACACGATGCGATGGTTCTCGTCGAGATAGCCGATGCACACGTGCGGCTCCAACGGACAATGCTGCGCGTATTGCGTCTCGAACTCCTCCTCAACGACAAAATCCGCTTCTTTCAATCCCTGGTCGATCTTGCCGATCTCCACATCATAATGCGCCGCGATGTTGTGCTTGCGGTCGTGAATTCCATCGGCATCGGGCTCGTCGTGAATGATCGGCGCGCCGTCCTTCACAGCCTCGCGCACATCGAACACCGCCGGCAACACTTCATACTTCACATTGATGAGTTTCAACGCCTGCTCAGCGATCTCGGCGGTGTCGGCAGCCACGCACGCCACGCGGTCCCCCACAAACCGCACCTTCGTGTCGAACATGAACGCATCATACGGCGACGGCTCCGGATACCCCTGCCCCGCCGTCGTGTGCGGCACACGCGGAACGTTCTTATACGTGAGCACAATCACCACGCCCGGCAACTTCTCTGCCTCGGTCGTGTCAATGTCGAGAATGCGTGCGTGCGCATGCGGACTCCCCAGAATCTTCGCATGCAGCATGTTCTTCAGGAAAATGTCGTCCGTAAACTTCGCTGACCCCGTGACCAGCCCAATCCCATCCACCCGCCACGGACTCGTCCCGACGGAATGTTTTTCAAATGGAAGTGTTGTTGTGTCTTTCATGACCGTGTCCTAATTACTTGGGCAAAATGTCTCTCTTCAAATAAGCGTCAATTACGGCGAGCTGATAGGACGCGTTAGCTGTAAGATCCCGGTAATTACCAGGACGTAGAGAGTTGTCGCGGTTAAATCTTCTGCAAACACGTGCGAGCCATTTGTTCCCGTGAAACCGAGGTTTCTTCGTCCATGGAATAAACTCAAGCCCATCACCTGCAGTACCCACGGTGAAGGGTCTTCGGCGCGACAGCGTCAACAGCCGCATATCTTCCCTAGCGCGCACAAAACCGACAAGCTCTTCTGGTGAAACGTTTTTCATATCACGCCGTCACGCCTCCTTTGGCATTGCGGATTTCGGCGGCGGCGGTGAGGACGGCGGCGATGGGTTTGACGTAGCCGGTGCAGCGGCAGATGACGCCGGAGAGGGCTTCGCGAACGTCGGCATCGGTTGGGGTCGGGTTCGCGTCGAGCAATTCTTTCGCGGAGAGGATCAAACCGGGGGTGCAGAAACCGCATTGCGCTCCACCCTCATCAAGGAACGCCTTCTGCAGAGGATGGAGCGTACCGTCTTTTGCGGACAGGCCCTCGATGGTCTCGATCGTCTTGTTCTGGCAATGGGCGGCCAGAACGACGCAGGAATTGACCGTCCGCCCGTTCAGCAACACGGCGCAGATGCCGCAGTCGCCGTTCGAGCAACCGACCTTCACGCCCGAGTAGCCTTCGCGCCGCAGAATGTCGAGCAGCGTGTCCGTCGGCTGACACGCGAAATCTTTTGGATCATTGTTGATGGTGACGTGCAGGTTCACAGCGACCTCCCTTTGGCAAATTGATACGCTTCCGCCAGCGCGCGCCTGACAAGGACGCTGCTGATTTGCTTGCGATACTGCGCGCTGCCGCGAACGTCGGAGACAGGCTGAATCAAATCGGCAGCCTTCGCGCTGACGGATGCCACGAGCGCGGCGTCGACCGGCTTGTCGCTCAACTCTTGTTCCAGCACTGTCAAGCGCACGGGGGCGGGCAAGCCGCCGCCCACCGCGATGCGTGCCTCAGCGCATTTCTTCCCGGTCATCTTCAAGACGGCGACCACGTTCAAAATCGCCACCGCGTCACCGTCGGTGAGGGCGACCCGCTGCAACGATGCGCCCGCGTCGCCGCTCGGCAGTTTCGCGGAGAAATCCACGGCGATTTCCGTATTGCCCAAGATCGCCCTGTTCTCTTTGCTGAAGAAGCTGGCCAATGGCACAACGCGTTTTTGCTTTCCCTGCACCGTTACCTGTGTGTCGAGCGCCAAGAGAGCCGTAAGCAAATCGAAAAAGGTCGCGTACCCGAACACCACATCCTGCAAGGTCGTCGTGTTGCGCTGGATTCTTGTGGAATAAGCCTGCGCCGCCTTGGGCAAAAGACCATTGAGGGCTTCGTTTAGTTCTTTCGAGGCCACGATTTGCTGGAAATTTGCCGCGCCGCCGATGGAGAGTTTCCGTCCTTCGACCTTCACGTAGTTAAGGTCAACCGCGGAAATATCCACCAGACAGGTGGCTGCCCGCAATTTGCTGGAGATGAGATGAAACGCGCCCGTCACGGGCACAGGGATCTGCCCGTCATTCTTCCCCAGCTTCTTGAGAGCGTCGCGAAGCGAGGTGGCGTAGTAGTATTCTTGAACATTCGCAAACATTTGATTTCCTTGCGCTATAAGCTGCGGCCCCAACGCCTACCAGCCTACACTTGAGGTCATTTCTTGACCAGAGATTTCTTGGATACAGTCCGAACCGACGAACCAGAGAGTTACGGAGACGGTATGATCGTCACGAAGCCGGTCTCGTTTGTTCCCAGAAAAAGGCCACCCCCGAAATGATTGGTCTGCACCAGTTGCCCGTTGAAGAAAATGGGCTTCTTATTTAGGGCGGGGTCGACGAAGCTGCCACCAAATGCACCGCTCTGCGGCGTCACAAATAACGCCAGCTTGTCACTGCCGGGCGTCGGGACCGTGACGTTGCCTAAAGCGTCCACAACCACCGTCGCGACGAGGTTGCTTACGAGGTTGCCGCCGCCCAACGTGACCACGTTGGTTCCCGCGACCGACAGGCCAGCGGAGTTCGTCGAGGAATTCGGTTTGAGGTACGCTGCGCCCGCCAGTGAGACCAAGGTCGTGAACCCACCCGAATAGAAGCGATCCGATGTCACCGGGGGCTTCTGCCAGTCGAGTGCGGCGTCAATCACGTTGGTGCCGGTAAAGGCGATCCGCCCGAGGGAGAAGCCTTTCTTTGAATACAGCAGGTCATAGAACGGCCATGTGCCAATTAATGATACGGGAGCGGTGCCGGAGATTTTCGTTCCATCACCGAGCACGCCCCGCAGGCTGCCCTTGCCAGTTCTCGACACCGTCAACGTCCCATAGCCATATCCCTGGGGCAAAGTCGGATCGGTTGGATCAACCGGCGGCACAACGAAGGTAAACTTCCCCGCGAACGGGCAGCGAAAGTTCTTGCCGAACCCGCCCAGATCAGCGAGCAACTGAGAGGTGAACGACACATCGTCCGACACGGTACCGATGACCTGATTGGTTCCGCCGGCCTCACTCAACTGCAGAATGAGTTGAAGTGTATTCAGGTTTTTGCGCACGACCGTATTGGTTGCATTCCCTGTCGCATCGAACTGGCCCTTGAAGGCTGAGAGCACGCTGCCCAAGGTCAGCTTTCCCGTGAAGGATCCCGTGGCACTGACGACGAGGGTGATCGAACCCGAGCTGGCAAGTGTCGGGGTGTTGGTCTGAATCGCGAGACCGTTGTACGTCCCGGCCGGGAAGATGCCAAACCGGAAGACGGTGCCGTGGAGTTTTGCGCCCCCGAAGGCTGTGGTCCCATAGAAAAAGGCGTCGTCGCCCTGAATTAACCCCGCGTACGGGAAGGCGCCATCCGTGCCGCCGTTAAAATCGTACAGCGTCGTGAACACGCTGTTGGAGGTGACCTGGTATACGGTCCCGTAGCGATTCCCCCCGCCCAGGGTCATCCCGTAAAAAAAGCTGTCGCGCCCCTGAACAAGCACGCCCCGTGAATTCTTCCCTTCGCCGGCGGCAAAGTTATGCAGCGTTGTCAAAGTGCCTGCCGAAGTGATCTTGAAGACGGTGCCATCGCCGCGTGGCCCGTCCGAGGTTGTCCCGTAGAAAAGACCGTCGCTGCCCTGGATAAGCTGCGATTCTGGGAAATCACCATTCGTGTTGTTGCTAAACTGAAACAACGTGGTCAACGTGCCGGCCGAGGTAATCTGAAACACCGTGCCGCTTTCGTTCGTCCCCCCGAGGAAAGTTGTCCCGTAAAAATTGCTGTCGCTACCCTGCACCAGACCCGCCTCGGGCCTGCCGCCGTCGGTGCCGTCAAAACTGAAAAGCGTCGTGAACGTGCCCGCGGAACTGACGGTGAATACGCTGCCAGTGCCGTTCACACCGCCCCCGGTAGTGGTTCCGTAGAAAAGACCGTCATTGCCCTCCACCAACTGGATATCGGGGACGCCGCCGTCGATGCCACCGGTAAAAGTGTAGAGCGTTGTAAACGCGCCATTGGAGCTGACCTGGTAAATGGTGCCAAAGCCGATCCCGCCGCCGGAGGCCGTCCCGTAGAAAAATCCGTCACTGCCCTGGATCACGCCAGCGCGTGGGTTGCAGCCGTCGGGGCCGCCCGTAAAATTGTAAATCGTGGTCAGTGTGCCTGCCGTAGTGATCTTGAAGACGGTGCCCGTGCTATGCGTCCCCCCTTCCCCCGTTGTCCCGTAGAAAAGGCCGTCGCTGCCCTTTAGCAGCTCGGACTGCGGCAGAGCGCCGTCGGGTCCGGCAAATTTAAAAATGGTCTCGGGCGTGATCTGGGTCGCCACGACAGGACTACCCGCCATGCCCAGCAGGACAATTGCAGCTAGGATCCGGAAGCTTTTTAACACGACACGTTTTCCTCTCAATTCTCTTTGGCGCGGGTGGTTTCCCTCAACTGGCAGGCCACCATGTACAGTTTCATAGCGGAATGACACGCCAACGTCAATACAGGGAATCTGCCAGCGCCGCCGCGCAAACGAAGACGCGCCCTCTGGCCGCGGGTTGCAGCCGAGACTTCACGGCTAAGTCTTGCGATTAAATCACGCCCAGCTTCCGCCAGCGTTGGGGGGGCGCAACGCTGCGGCTCTGGTTTCCTGTTGCCGGTTTTCTGCAAGCGCGTGATCTGCTTGCCACTGTGCTCAAGGATTGCGTAGTATGCAGTGGTTGTTGTGCAGCGATGAAGATGGTGACGCCGTTCTTCGCTGGAACCGCGAATTATTACTCCGTAGCCACTTACGCGGTGGGCCTGTAGCTCAGTTGGTTAGAGCAGGGGACTCATAATCCCTTGGTCGTAGGTTCGAGTCCTACCGGGCCCACCAATTCAATCCCCTGCGTGCCAGCAAGATCCGAAACTTCCTCCCGAACCAGAAAGTCGCTCACAATGGGTTCCGTGGCACGTACGTGTCACGCAGAGGTGATGTTCTCGGGTTTAAGTGTCCAACTGGTTGTAAAACCTTACACGCCATGTTCAGGTTTCTGAACATCTCATGGGCGGTGTTTACATGACAACCTTTGCCAGCTCCCGGCCCAACTCCCTCAGACGAGACGACTTGCGTTGGCAGACGGAAAACGTTGAATCCTGGGCACGCGGGTAGCTAAAGGGTAGTCGACCACATAGTGTGGATTAGGGAATAGGGTACGCACACATTAGGGGAATAGGGTATGTACAAATCAAGTACTGTTCGTGTCTCGTCTGTTCGTTCAACATCACTTCTACGTTCCGGACTCGCCCTCGCAGTCGTGGCGTCGTTGTTTGCGACTAGCGCGCGGGCGGCGTTCAACGCCGACCTGCAGGCGCTATCGTTTGGCAGCACGAACTGGATGTCCGGCCATATATCGGGTTGGGCGGAGCTTGACCCGATACCCACGAGGGTGACGCTGGCCGGCGGCCCTGCCAGTAACAAGACCATTACGGTAAACTTTCCCCATGCTGGCGTCCAGAATCTCTTTTCGTTCACGCCATCCGCCAACGTCGTGATTACGTCCGGGCCAACGCTCAGCGCGCCGAACTCCGGCAATTGGTCTTACTCATTCACAGTCAATCTGACCGATAACAACCCAGGGGTCGTCGAGTTTCGCATGCTGTTAGGGGCCGGGGCGCACAACTTCGGGGGTTCCTCGCTGCAGGTGGACGGTAGCCCAGGGCTTAGCAAACTGTTTCTTTTTAAGCCGGCACCGGAGCCGGGCGCTCCTGACCTGGGTATCCTCAAAACTGGGGCTGCCAGCGCGAATCCCGGCTCTATCATCGCCTACAGCATCACCTTCTCGAACAAGGTGAACGCCTCCACGGCCACGGGCGTGCAGATCGTCGACACGTTACCGGCTCAGGTCAGTTTTGTCGATTGCACCGGCGGCTGCCAATCCCTGGGCAATGAGGTGATCTGGGATCTTGGCGATGTGACACGCGGCTCGCATGGCGTCGTTACCTATCGCGTTGCTGTGACGAATGCCGTGACGACCGGCTTCAGCTTCCAAAACGATGCCGTCATCGACGAAGCGGAAAACGACGCGAATTTGGCCGATAACACCTCGTCAGTCACAACCATGGTCACCTCCAACTGCATCCCGCCGTCGATCGTCGCCCAGCCACTCGACACGGCTGAATGCGCCGGCGCTTCCGCATCGTTCACCGTTGCCGCCAACGGCAGTGCGACGTTGCAGTATCAATGGCGCAAGGACGGCGCGGCCATCAGCGGCGCCAACAGCGACACCCTCACGTTGAACCCGCTCAGTGCGGCCGATTCGGGTTCCTACGATGTCGTTATCAGCAACCTTTGCGGCACGGCGACGTCTTCGTCCGCCACGCTGATCGTCGGCGGCCCCGTAATCACATCCGATCCCGTCAGCGATTCAGAGTGCGTGGGCAATTCCGCCTCGTTCATGGTAGAGGCAAGCGGCGACCCGTTGACCTACCAATGGCGCAAGGATGGCGGGGACATCAGCGCCGCGACGAACAACCTTTTTGAGATCGCCTCCGTTTCCGCGCCAGACGCGGGTGGTTACGACGTGGTGGTGAGCGGTACCTGTGGCAGCACGACCTCTGCCGTCGCAACGCTGTCCGTGAATTTGCCGACGATGATCAGCCAGGATCCGGCAGGCGTCACTGTCTGCGTGGGCGCGCCCGTGGTGTTGTCCGTCACGGCGAGCGGCTCGGCGTTGACATATCAGTGGCACAAGGACGGCAACGACATCCCCGGCGCAACCGACAGCACATACAGCATCGCGTCCTCCAGCGGAGCGGATGCGGGCTCATACGATGTTACCGTGACCGGTGCATGCGGTTCTCCTGCGAATTCGGCTGCGGCCAGCGTGACTGTGAAATCCGCGCCGGTCGCCGCTGACGACAATTACTCGACCGCCGAAGACGTGCCCCTCAACGTTAGCGCCGTGGGTGTACTAGGCAACGATACAGATGGTGACGGAGATCCGCTGACGGCAGTGCTTGTCGACGGGCCGGCGCATGGCACCCTGACGTTAAACGCAGATGGGTCGTTCGCTTACACGCCGAACGCGCTCTTTTCAGGTGCGGACAGCTTCACCTATCGCGCCCAGGCAACTTGTGGTAGCTCCGACCCAGCCACGGTCAGCATTACGGTTACTCACGTCAATCACGCCCCGGTCGCAAGCGATGACAGCTACAACATGGCGCAAGATACACAGTTGACGGTCTCTGCGTCCGGCGTGCTGGCCAACGACACCGATGTAGACGGCGACGCGTTGACCGCGATCCTCATCGACGGGCCCTCGCATGGCGTAGTGACGTTGAACCCTGACGGGTCGTTTACGTACACGCCGTTAGCGGGCTTTTCCGGTGCTGACGCCTTTACGTACGAGGCGAGCGACGGTTCGCTTCAGTCAGCCACCGCCACGGTGACCATCAATGTCGCTCACGTCAACCACTCACCCGTGGCCGTGGACGACAGCCTGACGATTGCGGAGAACAGCGGGTCTCACGCGATCGACGTGCTGGCGAACGACTCCGACCCCGACGGTGACGCGCTTACGATTACCCTGACCAGCCAACCTGCCAACGGCTCAGTGGCCATCACAGGCGGCGGTACGGGGCTGACCTACACGCCGAACAGCGACTTCAGCGGCTCCGATCCGTTCACGTACACGATCAGCGACGGCAACGGTGGAACGGCGACAGCGACTGTCACCGTGACGGTCATGCATGTTGCGGTTGCCCCAGTTGCGCAGGATGACTCATACCAGGTCCAGGAAAACGATACGTTGGAGGTCGCGGCTCCGGGTCTGCTGGCCAATGACACCAACACAGAAGCCACCGCGCTCACTGCGATTCTGGTTTCCTCGCCAACAAACGGCACTGTGACCCTCAACGCCGACGGCTCGTTCACCTACGTGCCCGCGGACAACTACAGTGGCCCGGACAGCTTTACGTACAAAGCCAACAACGGGGCACTCGACTCCAACGTGGCGACTGTGCACATCAACGTGTTGGCCGTCCACGGTGCGGGAGACGTTGATCTGTTCGTCAAGTCCGCCGCGGCCAAGATTGACCGGGCGGCTGGTTCGCGCGACAGTATCATGCTTCGCGGCCAGGTCAATCCGCGTGGCATGAACACCAACCTGACCGGCGCGACGATCGCAGTGGAGATCAACGGCGTCAGTCTCGTGCCGCCCCAGACGCTCGACGCGCACGGTAGGGCCAAGGGCACGGTTGGCGCCATCAAGACGAGCTACCGGCTCCGGAACGCCAATGGTGCATACATTATCAAAGTCAGCGGCAGGGATCTCAGCCAGGTGCTCGGTTTGCCCAATCACACAGAAGCCGGTGTCACCGTGGTTACTGTGCGGCTAACGGTTAACGGCGCCGCACTTGAAATCCCCGTCACAACTGCCAAGATCGAATGCCCCTTCCGCACCACAAAGGATCGCGCCAGTTCCGTTCGGTTCAACTTCCGCAAGAACCGCACGCTGACCGGTGCGTTCAACTCCAACAGGACCACTGCGGCTCAATCGGGTCGAGTGGCGGTGCGCATGCGGGGCGTCATCGAGACCGATGGCAGCGGGCCGATTATCCCAACCGGCGACGTCACGATCCAAATCGACAACGCCCAGATCTCGCTGCCGGTTACCGAGCTGGTCGCCGCGGGCACGGACTACAAACTTCTCCCGCTGACTACGCCCTCTGCGGGAACGACGACCCTGACGAAATTCTCATTCCGAAATACGACACGCACGTTCGTCTTGAGCATTGCGTCCGGCGACATTCCTTTGCCCGCTCCAGGTCCTAACGGTCCGGTGAAGTATCATTTGCCGGTGTTGATCACGGTGCAGACTGCCAACGGTCCAATGTTCTTCGAAAGCATCATTGAATTGAAGCGGACCCGCGGGATGTCCACACGCTGGCAGCGATAACCGCGTGACATTGAGGACGCGAAGCAGCCCTCGCTACCACCCAGGTGGGCGCTTCCCGTCCTCCTTGCTTGCGGCGCCAGCCGCAAGCAGTAGAAGCGGGCCGGGCCAGTTGGCGGCCCTGCCGTTGAGGTCGAACGCGAGGGACTGCGAGAAAGCGCGCAGCCGCGGGCACAGTTCACCGATTCTATTCGCAACGCCCGCGGCGACAGCCTCACTCGCGGGACCTTTATTTCGCGGCCGCCACGCCGGTCACCTCGGCGTTGTCCATGATGACGGGAGGGCCTTGCTGGGCGGTGATTTGCACGTTTTTGAATTGAATGCCCTTGGCGTTTTGGATCTTCAGGCCCGTGGTGGCTGAAGAGATGTGGACGTTTTCCAGCGTGACGTCGGAAATCAGGCTTTCCGGCAAACCAATGATGATCCCCGCTGATTTCTGGCAGGTGGCTGTCAGGTTGCTGATGTGGATGTTCCGATAGATCGGGGTCCCGGTGGCAACGGGCTGGGCGGTGTCTTTGGTGGGCTCGGATTTTTGCTTCGCGTCCCCGGCGGAGTTAAACATGTAGTAGCTGGTCAAGGTAATGGCCGGATCGACGTTCTTCATGGTAATATCGCTGTAGCTGATGCTCTCCACAATACCACCCCTGCCCCGCTGTGATTTGATGCGAATTCCGTTCTCGGTATTTTCAAACGTGCAGTTCCGCACCGTCACGTTGCGCACGCCACCGGCCGTTTCACTGCCGATCGACATCCCGTGTCCGTGCAAGAAAACGCAGTCGGTGACAGTGATATTGTCGCAAGCGAATGGACGTCCCGGCATGGCCTTACCGGCCTTGATGGCGATGTTGTCGTCACCCACGTCGATGTGGCACTTCGTGATCACCACGTTCCGGCAGGCGCTGGGATCGATCGCATCGGTATTCGCCGCATGGGCGGGAGCGAGAACAGTCACGTTCGAAACAATCACGCCATCGCAATCCGTGGGCACAAAATGAAACTTGGGCGAGTTTTGCAGGGTGATGTTTTCGACGCGCAAATTCGTGCAGCCCGTCAATACGACCAGGTTCGGGCGTGGCAGCGTATAGCCCGGAGTCTTTTGCCGGGCAGCCTCCGCGGGGATCCACCACTTGGCGCCTGAACCGTCAATAATTCCTTGACCGGTAATGGTGACGTCGTGAAGTTTTTTCCCGCTCACAAACGGGATGAAGGAATTAGAAGTACTCCCGGCAAAATCAGCGGGATCATCCGTCGCCAACAGCGTCGCGCCGACGTCCAGTTGTACCGTGGTACTGCTGCGGAGGACAATCGGTTTGCTCAGGTACGTGCCGGCCGTAAAACGCACGGTACCACCACCGGCCTTCCCGCATTCATCGAGCGCCTTCTGGATCGCGTCTGTATCCAACGTTTTGCCATCACCCTTCGCACCCGATTCTTTGACATCGAATACCCGCGACGGTGCGTTGTCCGCCGGGCTGGTCTTGATGAACAACAATGCTAGCGATAGCATCCCCAGCGTCATCAGAAACGTAGTTTTTCGGTTCAAATTCATTGGCAGCTCTCCTCATGTATTGTTATTCACGGTAGCGACAGATTGGCGACGCGCAGAGAGGCAGTAGCCTCTGAGGCGATGATCGCTCCGCCCCTCAAATCCACCCAACCAAGCACTCCTTCATGGCCCGAAGGAATCGCGAAGTTCAGCGTATCCGTTCCACTACCGGAAACGTAGTCGGCGACCGCGGTGGATTTCATGGCGAGTTGCGGTTTGCCTTTCACCGTGACGTTCTCGCTGAAGACAACTTCGAACCGGCCATTTTGTTGCGTGATTTTCTTAATCGTCGGGCCAGCCCGGCGTTCGGGATCCCATTTTCCCGCGAACGTCCACGCTGCTGTAATCTGCTCGGGCGTTGGTGAATTCGTCGCCGAGGAAATGTTGTCCCGATGCCACGCATAGTCGCCGCCATCGCGATGGCAGTTGTAGAAGTAGGCGCGCTCCCCCCAGATGTTGCTGGCATCCAAATCGTGGTTTCGCTTGGTGTCCGCCTCGCTCGGCGTACCATGATTCAACGGATAGATGACTCGTAGCGGCGGTCGATTGCTGAGCGTCTTTGAGAAACTACAGTCCAGTAGGAAAAACTGGGCATCATGGTGATGGCGAGCCAGAATCCAGCTCGGCACGTTCCCTACCCCGTCGAACCGACAGTTGCGCAGGACGAACTTCATGTCCGCGTCCCTGCTGCCGTCATGCCAGATGGTCGCGTCCGCGTTGGGATTGACCTGGTGGAACTCGCAATCGGTCATATAGCACCAGCCGCGCGGACACACGAAGTCCACCGACCCACGGATATCGAGCCGCGCCTGATACGATCGTGTGCTCAGCCCCTTTCCCAGCGCCAGCGTGTCGGCCCCTTGACTCCAGACGTTGCAGTCCACGATCACCGTCTTGTCGGCCTGACCGAAAATGGCAAAGGCATGGGGGCCGATAACGCCATGCGTGTTCTTGACCGTCAGGTTCTCCAGCACGAAATCGCCGCCGTTGATATTGATGACCGCGCGCCCGATCTTGTCCGGTCGATTGGTAAAATCATCGGCCCCTTGTGCGAACTCGATGCGGGTGCCCTGACGGCTCTGTCCACGAAGCGTAACGCAGTCCGGTTCAATCCGCACTTTCTCGTGGTACAGACCGTCTTTGATAAAAATGATCGTCCGCTGACGGTTATCACGCGGGACAGCGTCGATCGCTTCCTGAACGGTCTTGAAATCCCCACTGCCGTCGCCTGAGACGGTTAGATCAGGCCGGACGGCAAGAGCCGTCTTGTCCTCGGCGAGGACAAACCTGACGGAGACCAGAGCAATCAAAATGAACGCAAGAGCGGATCTCATTTGTTCGTCTTCGGATTCCACCCATCCGCACCGCCGAGTACCTTTGGTACGGTGACGGCCTCCGCTTCCACCTTGGTCAATTGACGCGCCCACGGCACACGCGCTTGCGGATTCGCGCCGGGGCCGCTGCTGTTGAACTCGGCGTAGCGTGCGGTTTTCTCGCGGGTCGGGTCTTTCCAATTGTTCCAGCCCACGTTGGTCACGACGCCGGACATCTCCGTGTTCAGGTACGTCACGCTGGAAAATGCACGCCAGGGCCGGCCCAGATAGGTCCTCACGCCGGGCGATTCGCCGGTAATCCTGCAATTCGAGAAGACGAAGCCGAAAGGATGTTCCTCCGGTGTCGAAGCAGCGGTGACGTAACCGTTCGACAGGCAATGAATGTGGCAGTTCTCGAAGAACGCGGTTGCGCCGCCGAAAATGAAATCAACGTGGCCCGCGATGTAGCAATTCTCAAAATACTGGCGGCCGCGGTTCACCAGGATTGTGTCCTGCCAGCCGAGGAAACGACAGTTGCGAAACACCACCCGGTCGCCATCCACGCGGATCGCCAAAGCCTGCCCGACGTGGCCCGCGGAGTTTTCGAAGGTGATGTTTTCCACCGTGAAATCGTCCGCATCGATCACGGTCGATGGCGTGCGAAACGTGCCGATCGGCTTGCCGTCCACACCCAAAAGTTTCGCGTTGAGGTCGTACGTCAACACCGTCTTCTCCGCCTCTTCACCAATGAGATGGACGTAACGTTTCTCGTGCTGAACATGAATCAACTCTTTGTAAACCCCCGGCTTGACGTGTATGACGCAGGGATTGGTGGAACTGGCGCTCTGCGGCGTGGCGTTAATCGCTTCCTGAACCGTCTTGAACTGGTTGCTGCCAATCGTCGCGGCAACCAGATTCGTCTGCGCCACCACTGGTCGGCTGGTGCCAATGTCGACCAGCAAGAGCAAACACAATACGAAGATTAGCGCGGGCCGCGCCGAAAAGACATCTTGTCTCACCGTCCCCTCCTGTTCTGTCATCAGTCCGCCGGACTGTTGACCTTAACCTTTTCCACCGCCGTCTTCGCCAGCTTCAGGTCGTTGCCTTCCAGCGTTACCTTGTCCGCTGAGTTTTCACTCACGCGCAGAAATGTTTCCGTTTCCGGCGGGGCCGTACAGCCATGCACAAACACGCCTTTAACCTTGTCCAGATCAATGATCGGTGTTCCCGGGTGCGGCTTTGTGGTCTTGACCCCATCGATCTCCAGTCCCTCGGTGTTCGTAGCCCTGATAAGCGGCCCGCTCTCGGTGTTGACCTGGACATTGTGGAATTCGATGCCTCTGGCGTCCCTCAGCGTAAAACCGGTTTTGGTTTCGAGTCGGATGTCGTCAAACGTAATATTCTCGAGAGGCATTTCCTCCAGGCCGGTCAGTTCGCCGGCGGTCTTCGCGTCGCCGGTGATGCCACTGAAATGGATGTTGCGAAAGATAGGCGTACGCTCCGACACGGGCTCGGGTGTCGTTTTCGTATAAAACGTTGTCAACAGAAACGCTTCGTCGCGGATATTTCGCATCACGATATTGCTCACGCGAATGTCCTCGATCACACCACCACGGCCACGGGTGGATTTGATGCGGATGCCGCGATCGGTGCCGTCGAACACGCAATTGGCTACCGTGACATTCTTCACGCCGCCGGACATCTCACTACCGATCGACAGACCGTGGCCTCGCAGCAGCGTGCAATTCACAATCGTGCAATTCTCCAGCGGCCGCCCGGCGCGCCGCCCGTTAGCGTCGCGGCCCGATTTGATGGTGATGCAGTCGTCTCCCACGCTGATGTAGCAATCGGAGATGCGAATATTGCGGCAGGAATCGGGGTTGATGCCGTCCGTGTTGGGCGACGTCGAGGGACTGATGATGGTGACGCCACGGACGTTGACATTCTCACAAAAGACCGGTGTGACATTCCAAAATGGCGAGTTCCGGATCGTAACACCTTCGACCAGCACGTTACTGCATTCATTCGGCTGGATGAATGGCGGCCGCAGGAAGCCGATGTCGAGCAGCCGGTAATTCAACTCGGCGATCGTGTCTTTGTTCAGGCGGCTGAACTCTTCCTGCCATTTGGTGCGCGGCACCGCATTGGTTCCCCGTGAAATCTTGCGGTAGAAGTCCCACCACGCCTGGCCCTGTCCGTCGAGCGTGCCCCGTCCGATGATGGCGATGTCCTGCGCCTTGTAGGCATAAATTAACGGCGAGAAATTCGTCACGATGATTCCTTCCCACCGCGACAGCACCATCGGCAGGTAATCGTCGAAGTTGGTGCTGAACTTCAGCGTCGCGCCTGCATCCACGTAGAGAGTGATATGGCTCTGGAGGTGAATCGGGCCGGTCAGATACGTGCCGGCGGGAAAATACACCGTCCCGCCTCCTTTGGCTGAGGCCGCGTCGATGGCTTTGCCAATCGCTTCGGTACATTTCGCCTGCCCGTCCGGCAAGGCGCCAAAACTGAGAACATTGAAGAAGCCAGCTGTGGGCGTCGTTTGCGCCACCACCATGGATGCGAAGACGATCCCCAAGGTCACCGATAGCATGGCTGCAATGCGACATGGAGTTGATCGTATGATTTGTTTCATATTAATCGAAATCTTACCCTTCTTTGAAAGAGATTGTCATCGTCTCCCACCACTGCCCCTTCCCCTCCGAGCACTTTCCTACGGCACCAGCCGAATCCGATAAAAGCGGGATGGAACATTCGTTGCGGCCCCGCCATCCACATAGTTGGTCGTTACATCCCCAATTCCCAAGATGATGAGCGGCCCGCTCAGATCCGAGAAGTTCGTCGTGTAACCGCCATTTGCATCCGCCGGCGCGGCCTGCACGGCATTCGTGAACCCGCCCGCCGTCGTCCACGTGATCACCACGTCGTTGCTTTGTTGAGCCGCGCAGACGATCCGAAACGCCGAGGCCGTGTTGGTCGGGTTCGTGCCCGACAGGAACTCCGCCAGGTTGTTCTGGCCATCGCCGTCCGGGTCCGCGTTGGGATCGGCATTGGGATTGTTCGTCGAGTTGAAGTACAGTGTCTGCCACTGTTGGAACGCAGTCAACGGGGGCGTGACCACGGGCGTTACGTGCACACCGAAAGCATTGGTCCGGGTGCTGCCATCAGCGTCGGTGACTGCGAAGGAAAAACCACCCAATCCGTTGGTGCCCGGCGTCGGCGTAAACTGCGCGGTCTTGCCATCTCCGAGTATGGCGACCGTTCCGAGCATCGGGCTGAACACCGAGTATATGGCTAGATTCGTGAAACCGAGGGCGTACTGGCTCAGGTCGACACTAACCGATGAATCTTGCGCGCAAGTCACGTGCGGCGCAGCCAGCCAGTTCAGGTAATCCTCCAGGTTCGAATAGCCATCGCCATCCGGGTCGGCGTTGCTGTCGGAGAAATCGCCCGGCGCCGAGTTGGGGTTGGTGCCGTGCAGCACTTCCCACCAATCGGGCAAGCCGTCGTGATCGGAATCCGCATCGACGTTGTAGGTGTTATACTGCGGCCAGGGATAATTCGGCGAATTCGTGGCAACGTCGTGGACATCGGTCGGCGAATCGATGATGCCGGGACGGTTGGGTCCAACCTGACTCGGTTGGAAGACTCCGTTGATAGTGTAGGTCGGACCATTGGTGCCGATGTAGTGGACCGTCTTGTTGAGGGTTTCCCGGATAATGCGTTGGTCAATCACATCCGCAGCGGGAAGATTGCAGCCGACATCCGACAACACGCTCTTGAACGCATCGCGGGCGGTCTGAGTCGTCACATACGGCGGAAAAACCTCCACATTGGTTCGCACACTTGCCAACTGGTTGGAGTTGGCATAGCTGTCGCTTCCGTTCGAGACGTACACGGCGGTACCAAACTGCCAGTTGTTGGAGCCGTAGTTCTGGCCCTCCATGACATTGCCGTCGAAGAAATATGATTCTGTCCCCCAGACGGGATTGATGGCATCGAGCCGGAACAACCACTTCACAACGTACGAGGCGTTGGTGTAGGGCTTGTAGTAGTTGTTGACGTAGTTGGCCCGCTGCACGCCGCCGTCGGTGGTGCGCGAGGTCCAGTTGTACACGACGTTGTTGCGGAGATCGAGCGAGCCGGCGTAGTGGGAGCTTTGATCCAGCCCGCCGGCCAGACTCCAGTTCCGGCCCGTGCAATGGGCGATAAGGTTGTGGTGATAGCTGCCAATCTCGCCGCTAATCGAGCCGGCAAACGAATGGGGTTGATAGCACTGCGTGCAGCCATTCGTCGCTCGCTGGGCATCGTCGTAATGGTACGAATGATCCAGGGCTTCGGAAATGATGTTGCGCTGGAACGTAATGTTCGCCGAGCCGCTACCAACCGCCCCGCTCTGACGCGAGCTGGTCGATTCGTCAATCGTCCAACCGATTGTGCAGTGGTCGATAATGGAATCGCTCGAGTTGCCGAGCCCAATCCCGTCCATCGACTGCTGGCTGGCTTCGCCAAGCCGTAGCCGGATGAACCGCATGATCACGTCACTGCAACTGCTCATCCCCGCCCGCCAGTTGCTCAGGCAAATGCCATCTCCCGGGGCGGTCTGGCCGGCTATGGTGAGATAACCGTTGGGGTTGTTGATCGTGCACGGTCGCTTGAGCTTGATCAGACCGGACGCGCGAAATACGACAGTTCGCGGACCCGTAGATTCAATGGCGGCGCGGTAACTTCCGGGAATGACCGCTTCACCCAAGGTGGTGTCATAATCGTTCGTGTTTGTAACCTCAATCACCACTCCGCCGCGCCCCCCGCGCGCGAAGCGTCCGTATCCTTCCGCGCCCGGAAACGCGAGATGACGGGTGCGGAACCGCCAAACATCGCCTTTGGCCACGGTGTTGGTTATGTCCACCTCGTCGACGCGCCAATAGTACGTCAGGGCGCTGTCGAGATTCGTGGCCGTGTTCCAACTATTCGTCGTGAAGCTGCCCTTGAACTCGGGCGAGGCGCGGGTCGCCGTATTGACGGAATTGCTGCTTGTCCCAAAATAAACATCGTTCGTGACAGCAGCCACAGAGGGGATCCAACTGAGCGTGGTGTAGCCGGTTCCAGCCGAAGCGGGAATGGGGTCGTCATTATGTGCGAAGACGTGCTCATCGCCGTCACCAGGAACGGCCCCCACAGACGTGGAGCCGGGGAATTTACCGTCGATCTCAAAACCGTTGAGCATGACAAAATCCAGGTTGTTCGTGCTGCTATGGTCGGGATCAAAACTAACCTCCATGGGCTGGTCGGCAACTGCCGTGACGGGAAAGTAGGCAAAACCACACTTGTAATCATTGGTCGCGTAATAGGATGGCGTGTTGGTATACAGCGGAACGCCATCCACACTGACCACACAATGGCTCATGAAATGATTGGTTCCGTGCCAAAGGGGGTTGGTGTTGACATGATTGCCATACACGTCATTGTGGTACGTAGTGATCGTGTGCGCGCCAGGAGAAAGGTTGGAAATGATCAAACAAAAAGCGCCACCGTTCGTGTAGGGGATGGTGACGGGAGAAGTATACTGCACCCACATCGCATCCTCCGACAGCCGGTAGCCAACATTGGGGTCGCTGCTACTCGAGCTATCATCGCCATCCTTGTTACCCCAATCGGCCCTGAAGCCCGTACTCGCCGTACCGAATACTGGAACAGTCTGGGAGACCGTGCACGAGATAATGCGGCCGACGACATTGGTAAAATTGCGCGTGGCTTTCTGATTAGCCACATCAGGCCATGGCAGAAACCCTGGCTTGGTGGAATTCGCCTTTGCTTCGCCATTCTTGTTGATATCGACCTGCAACAATTCGGGTTCCGCGTGCGAGAGTTGTGACGCAAAACACGCCAGAGCAACAATGCCAAACGTCAGGTATTTCTTTTGCATCGCTCTCATCCCCTAGGGCACGAGCCGGATACGGTAATAACGCGACGGACTGTTGGTCGCGCCGCCGTTGTCGACGTAATTGGTCGTCGCATCTCCGCTGCCGGAGATGATAACCGGGCTGCTGATATCCGTGAAGTTGGTCGTGTAGCCGCCGTTCCCACCGCCCGCCGTCGCTTGCACAGCGTTGGTAAACCCGCCAGTCGTCGTCCATGTGATCATCACATCATTGTTTTCCCGCAACGCGGAGACAATCCGCAGCCCCGATGCGCTATTCGTCGGATTGGTCCCCGAGAGGAACTCCGCCAAGTTGTTCTGACCATCGCCATCAGGATCCGCGTTGGGATCGGCGTTGGCGTTGGTCGTCGACCCGAAGTACAGGACCTGCCATTGCTGGAATGCGGTCAGCGGCGGCGTGACGACCAGGTTCAACTGTCCCGGCGTGCTCGTGTCGATCGCGTATACGTGGCCGGTTGGCGCCGTACCGATGCTGACCCCGTTGTATGTCAGTGTGCCGCCGTAGGTGAACAGCGTGTACGTGTTGTTGGTGAAACCACCGGCATCGGTGACGTTGAGCGTGCCTCCCAGGGTCAGATTGCCGCTCACCATCGTCCGATCGCTGTTTGCGCCCAACTCGTATTGCAACACTGTGTTGCTATTGATGATCACATTATTGCTAATCGTCAGTGTGCCGGGACTATTGCCGGGCGCCTCCGTGCCGTTCACAGTCACCGGTCCGACAATGATACCACCGCCACCCAGTGCCGCGCCGCTGACGACCGTGACCGCGCCGACGCCCGTTCCGCTGCCGGTAGTGTTATTGACCAGAAGCGTGCCACTGTTGGAGACAACGAGCGGCCCACTAAAGCCCAAGCTATCACCTCGCAGCGTCAGCTGGCTGTTCGCCGGCAGGTTAAGAGTCAGCGCACCGGAACCGCTGAACACACCCTTGAATGTGTTGCTACCACTGGTGAGGGCCAGCGTACTGGCGGAAGACACATTGAGGCCGTTGGAGAAAGTCACGGAGGTCTGGCTGAACGTCAGGGTGCTGCCGCCGAGCGTGATCGGACCGCTGCCGAGCATGTTGGTATCGGTGATCGTAGCCTGCGTGTTGAAGAAGCTCAGGTTGTTGTTGGTCCCCGCCTTCACCAAGCCGCCCAACGTCACGACATTGACGGCCGGTGCCGAGTTCGAGACCACGACTTCCGCATTATAAAGCGTCAGCGTGTTGGTGCTGCTGGGCGCAGTGAGATTGGAGTCGATGATCCGAATACTCCGTGCGTTATAGATGTCAAAAGTCTTGGTGGGGGCCGTAAAATTCACGTTGTACAGAGTGACGTTGGAAACGACCATCTCCTGGCGTCCCCACAGGATGCCCGCGATATTATTGCCCGCGGTTGCTGTCACCGTGAGATTGCTGAAGAGGATGTTGCGCCAGATGGGCGTATTATCAACAATCGGTTGGGCTGCGAACGCGGCGGCGTTGGACGGAGTGATATTGTTGGGCGTCCCGATGGAGTCGTAGAAACTGTAAACAATGATCGGGTAATCCACATTGGTCATCGTGATGTCGATGTACCGGAGGTTCTCGACCAGCCCGCCGATGTCCCGGTCGGATTTCAGACGGATCCCGTTATCCGTGCCATTGAACGTGCAATTGCTAACCAGCAAATCATGCACCCCGCGTTGCGTGGGACTGCCGATGGACACGCCATGCCCGGTGCCGAAAGTGCAATTCGAGACGGTCATGTCCGCCACGGTAGCCGCGCTGCTTCCCATCTGAATATTGTCGTCCCCGACACTGATGAAACAGTTTTGGACCAAAACGTTGGTCGAGCCCACGTCCATACCGTCCGTATTGGGTGAATTCCCCGGGGTGTTTTCCGTGATGTTTTGAATGGTCAAACTCACGTTGTTACCCTTGAGCAGCATATGAAACACCGGCGGGTTCTGCAGCGTCACACCCTGAATCAGAACGCGGGTGCAACCGCTGAAGTCGATCATGTGCGGGCGCAGCGATTCGTCGAGTGTGGGGGATTGCCACCAATTCGTGGAGCCGAAGCCAGCATTCCCATCGATGGTTCCCGATCCGCTGATTTCGATATCGTTTTGGCCGGATGCACTGATGAATGGCGGCAGACTCGGGCTGGGCCAGTTGGTAACGGTGGCGGTGGCGACACGCGGGAGCATTTTCAGCGTCGCACCGCTGTCGATCTCCAGATTGATGCTGCTGGAAAAGATGATCGGACCACTCAGGTACGTGCTGAGTGTGCCCGCCGCCGGCACGATGACGGTACCGCCGCCGGCCCCGGCTGCAGTATTGATCGCGCTTTGAATTGCCGCGGCATTGTTCGAAATACCGTCCCCCAGCCCACCGAAGTCCAGGATGTTGAAGGTGTTGGTGGGAATCACCGGCAGCGGCGGCGTCCGGGGTAGCACCGTAAGAGTTGCGTTCGAACTGGAAGTCGAGCCGGCTGCATTGCTCGCGATAAGGGTATAGGTACCCGCGTCAGTCAATTGGAGGTTGGGCAGGTTTACCGTGGTGGAAGTGGCGCCGGCAATCGGCGCCCCATTGGCATTCCACTGGTAGGCGATCGGCTGAGTCCCGATGGCGGCTCCGCTGAAGTTGGCCTTGTCGCCAACCCGCGCGGTAAGCGCGGCCGGTTGCAAGATGAATATCGGCGCCACGGGATTGGTATTGACGGTCAGGACGGCGTTGGAGCTGGCGGCGGTGCCGATCGGATTGCTGACGATGACGGAATAAATGCCCGCGTCGCCGGGTTGCACGTTGGAAATCGTCAAGGTGCTGGACGTGGCATTCGTCAGCAGCGAATTCGTGTTGTAGTACCACTGATAACTCAATGGTTCACTGCCGACGGCCACAACGCTGAATGCGGTGGGTTGCGTCGGAATGACGGTCAGGTCTTGCGGTTGGGTAGTAATTGTCGGAGCGGCTTCGGACACCGTCAAGTTCGCCACCGCGCTTGTCGCCGAGCCGGAGAAATTCGTCACGATGACAAAGTAGCTCCCGACGTCCGTCAGTTGGACGTTCGTGAGCGTCAACGAGGGATTGGCGACGGGCGTGTGCGCGGGCGGGAAATTGACGGTGGAGGCAGCGCCGACGGGTGTGTTCGTGTCATTGAAATACCATTGGTAGCTCAGTGGCAACGTACCATTGACGACCGCGCTGAACGTGGCGGTCTGCCCCGAAGAAAGCGCCTCGTCTTGCGGTCCCGTGAGAATCGCAGGAGCCACGGGCGCCGAAGTCACCTCGACCTTTACCTCTTGGAACAGGTTGGTGGCGGGCGCCTGCGAGTTATTGGCCGGACGAAACTCGATCGTGTCGAAGCTGAAATTGGTCGCCACATTGTCGGCTGTGGAGAGGGAAAGCGTCGCGCCGTTGGCGAGGTTCGACCAGGTCATGGCAATCGCCATAGAACTCAGATTCGTGCGTTGCAGAAGGATCTGGAACGTGTATTGCGTCAGGTTGCTGAAACCGGCAAACGTATTGGTGAGGCCGCCTTTGGCCAACGAAGTGTAGTCGGCACTGGCGCCCAGCAGGGAAGCGTCCGCGATATTGGTGCGTTTGCGAATGTCAATCGGCTGGTTGTCAGCGAAGGCCCCATACATCTTCTGGAACAACGCATATCCTTCCACGAACGTTCCCTGGCCACCGCTGCTGAACGGAGACCCGTCCGCGGTCACCCGCTTGGGGACGTTGCTTCCGTCAGCGGAATCGAACAAGCCAATCTTGAAGCCCTGCGAACTGCTGCCAACCGGTGGTACTCCATTGAACGTGAATCGGAAGGTCGCGGCCAACGTGTCCCCGACATTCAATTGCACGGGAGGCGTGTTGCTGTTGGCAGTGAAGTAGGTAATGCCCGCGCCGGAGCTTGCGCCGACGACCATGCGCAGCGCACCGCCCGAAACACTCAAGGACCCTGTGCTCGACGCAAACCACGCCGACCTTGTTGGCAGACTCTGGGTTCTGCGTGTGGCCGTTGTCCAAGCCGTCTGGTCAAGTAGAACGGTGGCGCGAACGGGCAAAGCCAGGCCAACCAGGGCTGCGAGAATAAGAACAGCTTTATGTCGGCACTCCGCTTTTATGCTCGCGTCTCCATCTCTGTTCTCGAGGGAATCAAGGTGTCGGCTCAAAAATCACAAACCCGCTGGCGCTGTTCCCGAGGAAGTATCCGGCTCCCGTGCCATCCGGTTGCAGCACCAACCCGTTGAAATTCACCGTTTTGCCCAGCACCGGATGCGTGAAACTCCCGCTGAACTGTCCCGTCCTGGTCTGGATTTTCATCTGCAGGTTCTCCGTGTTCGGCGGCGGGACGATCACCGCCCCGACATCCGTGACCTGCACCGTCTCCACGATGCTACTGGCCAGATTGCCACCGCCCAAGGTCACCTGTCGATTCCCTGCGGCACTCGGCCCGCTCTCCGTCGGCGAGAGGTACCTCTCCCCCAGCAACGTCACGTTGGTCGTGAAGCCAGCCGGGAAATAGTGCGAACTTGACATCCGGGGTCGGAACCAGTCCACCGTCGCTCCGACCGAACTGTTGGTCCCGAACGTCATCCACCCGATCGACGCGCCCTGGCTGTTGTACAGCGCTTGGTACAGCGGGAACGTGCCATGCTTGGACAACGGCACCCGAATGTTGATCTTCGTTCCATCCGCCAGCACCCCGCTCATGCGCCCGAGTCCGGTGGGCGTGACCTTCAAGATTCCGTAACCGAATCCTTCCGGAAGGCTCGGGTCGTTCCCCTCGGGCGGTTGTAGCACCACCGTAAAGCTGCCGGCCAACGGGCAGCGAGCGATGGCGCTGAATACCTGACGGTCCGCCAGCACCTCCGAGGTGAACCCGTCCACAGAGATGCTCCCGCGGATCTGGTCGGTGCCTTCGGTCAGGTCCAGATGCAGGATCACCCGCAAGGAATTCAGCCCGATGCGTGTCACCAGATTCGTCGCATTGCCGGAAGCATCAAACTGTCCCTTGAAGACGCTGCGCACTCCCCCCAGGCTCAGGCTGGCGGCAAACGGCCCATTCTTGCTGACCAGCAGTTTGATCGACCCCGAACTGGCATGGGAGGGCGCATTGGTTTGGATCGCCAGGCCGTTGTACCGACCCAACGCTGGTACCGCTGTGACGAACGTCTGGGCACAGGCATCGGCGCTGGGCGCCGACACATGCCCGAGTTCATCCTGGGCGGCGACGGCGTAGCAATACACCGTTTTGGCCGCCAGACCGCTGTCGGAATACTTGGTGTTGGCCGTTGTCCCAATCAGCTCGCCGTCACGGAACACCCGGTAGCTGGCCAGACCCGAGCCACCATCATGGGACAGTCCGCTATCGCTGGAGGCGCTCCAACTCAGATCGATCCGGTTGGTGGCAATGGTCCTGGCCGTAAGCCCGACCGGCACCGACGGTGGATTGTTGTCCACGATCACGCAGTTGGTGGCGGAACTGCCCACGTTACCCGCGGGGTCATACGCCCTGGCGTAAAAGCAGTGAGAACCGTCGGCCACGGTGGTCGTGTTGAAGTTCACACTGTACGGTGGCGTAGTGACGGTACCCAGCAGAAGGTTACCGTCCCGGTAGAGCTCCACCTTCGTGACGGCGACATCATCCGTCGCGGTCGCGCTGACAGCCACGGTGCCGCTCACGACGCCGGAGGCCGGCGCGGTCAGTACGACAGTCGGAGCGGTGGTGTCGCCAGCCTGAGTCACCGTGAAGGTCTGTCCAGCAATGGTCATCGTCCCCACGCGCGGACTGCTGGTACTGCCGTTTGGCAGGACGGTGTAGGCGACAGCGGCATTGCCGGTGGCGCTGACGCTGCCACCGGTAATCTGGATCCAACTGTCGTTGCTGACGGCGGTCCACGGGCAGGTATCCGCTGTGGCTACAGCCACGCTACCAGTCCCACCCGTGTCGCCGAGGCTCGCGTTCGTCGCGGAGAGCGTGTAGCCGCAAGTGACCGTGATGTAATTGACCTGCGTGTTGGTGCTCGATCCACCGGGACCGCTGACGATTTCCGTTACGCTATAAACGCCTCCTGTGTTGTAGGTGTAGAGCACGCTGTTGGTCGTAACATTGGTCGTGCCGCCGTCGCCGAAGCTCCAGAACCAATTGGTGATAGGACCGCTGGACGTGTCCGTAAAGGTCACGGTCAGCGGGACTGCGCCGCTGGTCGGACTGCCGATAAAACTGGCCACTGGTGCAGCCACGGGGACTGGGATGGTGTAATCGGCCACAATCGGCAGGTGATCACTGGCGGTGCTGAGGTCCTGGTAAAGCTGCGCGGCGCTGATCGGCGCACCCGCGACAAGATTGTTGCTTAGCGATGTATTCGAACCGGAGTTCACGCTGCCGAAGTAAGGAGTCGTCCCATTGTTCCCAAACGCATGATACGTACCGGGAACGTACGCCAGCCCACCGGCCACGCCGTAAAAAACATTACTCGTCATGACCTGCAAATCGTCCCGGAAGCGAAGGTCGTTGGCCGATTCGGTTTCCGCCGCCAGAATGGCCGGATCCGTAGTACTCGTACCCCAATTGATGTTCGTAGCGCCCGACAGGTTGAGCGGGTCGAAACCCTGGCCTTGCGCCACGCCGTTGGGCGCGCTGTTCGAGAGAATTGTTTGGTACGATGGTTCGCCGCTGCTGGTGATGTTGAAGTCGCCCACGTAAAGCACCCGGGCGTCGACGGGCAGGCTGCTAGCTTCGTCATTGCGGATGATCACGGCTTCGCCAGCGCGTTTGGCGATGTTGGTAACACCCACGCCGGATTTGTAGTGGCTCACATAGACGTAAAACTCGTTCGCTGCCGCCGGTGTCACGCCCGCCGGCGCAAACTCGTACCGCATCACCTCGCGATACTCGCCACTGGTCGCGCCCAGGCAGTTGGTGCCGCAAGCCGGATCCACCGGGACAGAAGCGAGAAGCTGCACGGTCTTCGTGTTGTAGACCATCGCGTTTGGGCCGTTCCCACTGGCGAGGAAGCCGCCGCTCTCCGTAGCCTGGTAGGGGCTCATCGCATACATGTTGGTCGCGGCCGGATCCAACATGCTATAGAAAGCATTCAGGCCATCCACAATCGGTTGGACGGTGATCGGGTTACTGGTCGTCTCTTCCAAAGCCAGAATATCGATCGGCTGGGCCGGATCACTGCCCACGATCTCTTCGCCAATCCCTTCGAGCACGCCGCCGTTTGTCACAGTTCCGCCAACGCCAGAGGGAGTAATCAACCCCGGCAGCGGTGTGGTTACGCCATTGATGTCGGCGGCAATGTTGTAGGCCACGACGCGGATTGTCATGGTTTGGGCGGAAGCGACTCGCGGCCCGCCACACACCACAATCATCCCGCCGAGGCAAAGCAGGCCAAGAGCCGGGTTCAGGTAGGTTGAGGTCTTGGGCATTCGAACTCCAAACAGGAACGTCCACCGCTCTCACTAGGTTGGCCCATATAACGAGAACGCCATCTAGAAGTCAAGGAAAACGTCCCTGGCTGGTCGACGCAATCAATCCAACCCGAAACCAGTTGGCTTTCATAGAAGATCAGCCGTGACCTCTCGTTCCGCACGGGTGGTGAGCCGCGCCACTCCACGTGAAAGTCAAACAGATCAAGCCCGTAAGTCGAGGTAATTTGCCGTTCACGGCACGAGCCGAATGCGATAGAAGCGAGCCGGGTGGTTGGTGGCGCCCCCGACGTCCACGTAGTTCGTCACCGGGCCAACCGTGTTTGTCACGGTGAAGAGGTCGGTGAAGTTCGTCGTGTAGTTCGCGCCATTCGCAAATTGCACCGCGTTGGTCTTGCCGCTGCCCATGGTCCACGTGACCGCGACGTTGCTGCCCGTGCGAGTGACGCTGGTAATGCGAAACGCCGAGGCGTTGTTGGTCGGGTCGGTGCCGGCCAGGTATTCCTGCAGGTTGCTGAACCCATCCCCGTCGGCGTCCGCGCTGGCCAGGTTGGGGTTGAACGGATCGAAACCGTACTGCTGTTTCCAAGCGTTCCGAATCCCGTCACCCACGGCGCTGAGGTTCGGGTCGAGCACGAGTTGGCTATACACCAACGTGCCGCCGGTGTGTAACAGGCGCGCGCACGCGTTGGTGACGACCAGCTTGTCCACAACCACCGTGCCCGCGCTGAGCGTGAAGGTCCCGCTGCGGACTTCCAGCACCGCCGTGCCTCCATTGGTCACGTACAAACTACCGCCCGCCACGGTGACGATACCCGTCGACGTGCACCCAACAAGTCCGACGGTCATGTTCGAGAACACGCTGGTGATGCCGCCGGGCAACGCCAGCGTGCCGGTGTTGCCGGCGCTGACACTGACCACCAGCGCCGGAGTGCGGACCGCTCCATTGGACACAATCAGGGTGCCGTCGGCTCCATAGGCGACCACGATGCGGTTCCGCAGGACAGGGTCTTCAAAGGCCGGTGAGGGCCCGACCAGCACATCCAGCGTGCCGCCGTTGATTGTGGTCGTATGGTTGCCGTTGACGCGCAAGCCGCCCTGCACCACCACGTGACCGGTGCCGGCCACCGCGAAACTGCTGGGGCTGCCAAAGTTGTCTCCCACCAGGATGCTGGCCGCCTGGACCAGGCCGCCCGATACCGTCGCCTGTGCCACGCCGCCGGTGCTGCCAATGCCGAAGGTGCCGTTGGTGACGGTGAGCGTGCCGCCACTGATCGTTACCACGCCGGTGGCCGACGCATTCAACCCGATCAACAGATTGGAGGACAGGTTCATGACCCCGCCGTTCATCACCAGGGAGCCGGTATTGCCGGCGCTGAGGCCGATGACCATCTCGGGGGCGTTGACCGTGCCGTTGGACACGATGAGTGTGCCATCGGCCCCATAGGCAACCACGATGCGATTATTCAGGGACGGGTCTTCAAACAGTGGCGGTGGCCCGACCAACACCTCGAGCGTGCTACTGCCGGTGACGGTCGTGGTATGGTTGCCGTTGACGCGCAAACCGCCGTGCACCACCACGTGACCGTTGCTGGAGACGGTGAGACTGCTGGCGCTGCCGAGGTTGTCTCCGACCAGGATGCTGGCCGCCTGCAACAGGCCACCCGACACCGTCACGTGTCCAACGCCCCCCGTGCTGAAGAGCGATCCGTCGTTGCCGATAGCGAGGACGCCGTTGGTGACGGTGATCGAACCACCGGTCATGGTCACCAGGCCGGTCGAGGCGGAGTTTCCGCCGATGATGAGATTTGTGCCGATCAGCGAGGTTCCGCCACTGATCTCCATGGACGCTTGTGCGTTGGTGGCGTTACCCACAAACACAGAGCTGCCCACGATCAGCGTGCCGCCGGGCAGCAGCCGAACGAGGTTACTCTGGCTTGTCGAGTCCGAACTCAACCGCAGGAATCCTTTGAGACGCAGCGTGCCGCCGTTCGAAATGATGAACTGGTTGGACGAGCCAATTGTGCCGATGCTGAGTGTGCCGACGTTGACGACGGAGTTGCTGCCGGTGATCGTGACGGTGTTGAAATTCGCGGGAAGAGGGATAACGTCGAAAAGTTTAAAGCCCACGTATAGATCGCCCGTGTCCAGCCGCGCGCCGTCGGCCACGAGCACCATGTTGCTGGCTGCATTTGCGAATGCGACGGCGCCGGCGTTGCTAAAGACGGCGCTCGGACCTGTGACGGTGAACAAAAAGTTGGTCGAATCCAACAACTCGGGCACAGCGGTCGTGTTTAGCACGACCATGGTTCCGTTGGTGATGGTTTCGGCGCTGGCAATCGTGAGCGAAGTGTTGCTGACCAACAGGAATCCACCTTGTCCCACCAGCAGCGTGTTCATGATGAACGGCGTCGAATCGGCATTCATGATTCGCAGCGTATTGGTCTGGCCAGCGGTCGCGGAGAGAATCAGGTTGCTGATGGTCATTGTTGCCGGGAAGCTGCTGGACGTGATCGAATCCACGGTGACAACCTTGCTGGAAGCGTTGGTGATGTAGTCCGCGCTATCGGTGCCAGAGGGGGGAAACCCCAAGGACCAGTTCGTGCTCGTTTCCCATTTGCCGCTGCCGTCCCTCCAACTATTGTTCTGCGCGTGGGCGGAAAGGGTCAATGCGATGCCGAGTGCGATAGCGGCGAGGAATCTGGTGTTCCTGTTCGAAGGCGGCACCCGCCCGGGCTCGTCGTGTGGAAAGGCGGATAGCGGGTTCGGATAGACCGCCCTACGATGCGAACCGCGTGATGCGTTGAACTTCAGCATGCCTTGCGATCTGGAGAGGAATGGAGGCGGCAAACGCGACGTGACGAGACGCCAGTCTCTTTAGTTCTCCAAGAGCGGAGTACAGCAGAGTGTTGCCCGAGTGTCCAGCAGATTCGGGCTTTCCCAGCCCATCAGAATTGTTGCCGCAGCAGCCGGTTGCGACCGATGGTTCAACTCACACCGCACCAATTTTTCCTGCTACAAGACTTCCAGAAGACCTACGGTTGGATGCGTCGCGTCAGCGCCGCTTCCGACCAAGCAGCGCCACGAATACGATGCCCACTCCCGCAAGCACGATGGGGCCCGGCTCCGGCACCACTACTACCGGTGGGGCTGAGAAAGTCTGATCGGGCGCCGATCCGTACGCGAAACTTACTGCGGAAATATCGGATAATGTAAAGCTGGCGGGAACGCTGGCCAGCGTAAACACCGCGCTGTTCTTGATGTAGGGCCGCCCCGAGGTGCCTCCATTATACTGGCTGCCGTCGTCAACCAAAGTGGTCAATCCTCCGCCGATTCCGCCGGGTGCGCTGCCATCCCCTGGGAGCATGGCACCCGGGAAAACGTTACCCGAACCAAACAGGCCAAAGCCGGCCGCGGCAATTCCTTCGTTCGCGCTTCCCGGAGTGCCGGTCAACCCCGCCACATAGGCCCAGGAACCTCCGACGACACCGCCGGGGACCGTCAAATTGGCGCCATTCTCCACCCCGACGCTGCCTGCGGCCAACAAGGCCGAGATTTTCGTCAGCGTTGGATCGCCCGGGATCGTGAAGAACACGCCCGTGAGGATGTCCGGCGGGTCATTCGGCTTGTAGGTGCCGAGATTGGTCAACGTAACGATGAGGTCAGTGGTTGTACCCGAAATGGAAAGTGCGAAAGTGACGGTCGCCGAATTGGTCTGGCCCGCGCCGTTGCCTGCGGCGGTCCCGCTAAAGGTGACCGCCGCATTTGCCGACGTCATGGAGGAGGAGGCCACTGCCAGACCAATTACGGCGACCCAAAGCCGTAAGGTGGTTGCGGCGGTACAACGAAACGGTATGCTAATCATGATTCCTTTTCCCTCTACCGACACCCTAAACCGCTCGATGTGCCCGCGTCGCAATCGCAACTCCCAGGCCCACCTCGTCTGCTCAACCAACAATACTAGCGGGCCCCATGCCAATAAATACAAGGCTCCGGAGGTAACCAGTGGCGGCCGGCGTAACCTGCCGTCGATGTGTAGGTTGTGAAGGGATGTGACCGTCGTGTTTTTTTTCGTGGCGACGGATTCGTGGCACGATGTCCCGGCCAAATGTCCAGTGGCCGTTACACGCTGGACACCGGTGTTCAAGGTATCTGACACTACGGGTGTTCGGCGAAACAGTGGTTACCACCCGTCCTGCCAGCCACGGCCGGGAGAGCCTGTTCGCAGGGGACAGAAGGCAGAGGGGAGAAGCGGGGAAGCGGGACGGGCGGGAATGCGCGAATCGACGCGAATCGCTGTTTCACCACAAAGCCACTTTATTGGAATTCTTTTTGTGCTTTCCTTACGATTCCCTCGGAGGTCTAATAGGGTTCGTCAGCATGCTCGATACGGAGGAAACCGTGTCTCAAATGAGTCGCACCACTTAGCCGGGTTGAACATCACGATTGCTGGATCGAGGAACGGCAGAGAGCGAACATCCGGAGCATTCAGCGGGAGACGCGACAGTATGCCAGATTCAGGCGAGCCGGGAAGAAAATGTCCTGATTGCGGGCAAACCCTCAAGCCCGAGGTCGGTATCTGTCGGTATTGCGGATATGTCTTTCCCGCTGGCAAAGCGGCGCGAGCCGGTCCGTTGGGATTGACTCGTGAGCTGGCGGCGCAAACGGCCACCGGGGGCCGCGTTTCGATCTGGGCCAAACTGCTATGGCCAGTTGTGACCGTCGTTGTCGTGGGCGTCCTGATCTTCAGTGTGGTTCATGGCTTCCCAAGCACAAGCACCTGGGAACATGCACAGCGCGATCTGCCCATGGCAAAATCGTATGACCCGGACTTTGAAGCGTTTGTAATCGCCGCGTATCGGCAGGACGGCGTGGCTGCCGAAGCGCGCGCCCGCGACGGGGTTTGCCTGATCAATGTTGCCAAGGACGTGCCGGGCGGGATCATGAACAAGCTGGGCACCAAGATCGGTGCGCTGGCCATCGGCTGCACCTATGCCGCGCTGCGCCAGAAACACGGCGACAACCCAGTGGCCACCGTCACCATTTTCACCAACGGCCGTCGTTACACCAGCGCGACCTGCGACGGTCAAAAGCATCCGGAGTTCCTCAAGTAGGACGGCCTTCGGCAGAACTTGTCCTGAACGCAACCGAAGAATCCGGTACGACAACCCAACCATCACGCCTTTTGGAGAATCTTCGCCCCTGAGCGTTTGAATTGTCCGCTCGTTTCCTGCAGCCCGGTACCCGGGCGCCGACCGGCGGAGCAATCGTGCACCGCCGGCACACGCTCGTTACACTCAGCCGTTCAGGGCGTTGACCGACGAACCTAGGACCGCCGCCGGTAAACCGCCAGCAATCCCGCGAGACCCACACCGACCAGCGTCATCGTGCCGGGTTCGGGAATGTTTAAGTCACTCTGCACCTGCACTGCGCCAAGCGGCAGGCCAAAGAATGGCGAGACGTCCTGTGGAGCCCCGCTCTCCACCAACGACCCGACGACGGGAATGCCGAGCGTGTCAAGGTTCTGTAGGTTAGGATCCGAGGCGAAATAAAAAAACTGATTCTGAACCCAGAGTTGATCGCTCACGACCGATTGGCTCGCGTCTTCGTAGAGCAAGACTGCTCCGTTGGGAAGCCCGACGGGACCGAAGAAGGCGGGGAGGAATTGCACGAAATTCGTTGATTCTGGGAAAACGAACGGCGGCTGGCCACTGATGAGCACAACATCGGACTGCCCGCCTGCCTGCGCTCGAACCGGCGGTGCGACCGCCAAACTCGCCACCAGCGCCATCGCCAGAGCCAACCAGATGCCTTTCCTTGTTGATCCCTGGCGTTCCGTGACTTCCCGCCTACGAACAAACATAGGACTCTTCATGATCCACTAACTCCTTTCCGCGCTTCGCGCGACTGATGAAACCGGTCGTTACTTTGTTTGCCCAAAGTCTAATCAGCCGTTTCGTACAGGGGTGAGGAGTACCCGCTCAATGGCAGGCAAGATGTAGAAAAGCTCGGTCGGCGACCACGCGTCCAGAAGTGAATCAGCCAAATCACGCGCCAGCCTTGCTTGGCTTTTCGCACTCGCCTCGACCAGGCGCATCGTGACGCCTCTCCGAGGCAGTTTATGCCAGATGCCTTTCCAAATGTCAAGCCCGGAAAGCGGAAGGGGAGTAACACGAAGGGCACGAAGCAGATACGTAGGGACGCGAATCAATGCGAATTCACCACAGGGGGCACCAGGGATGTTTCTGGTGGAAAGCGGAGCGGAGCAGTGGCTGGGCGGCATCCGCCTTCGCCAAGGCTACGGCGGGACAAGGGACGCGGCGATGTTTCTGGCGCAACTGATACGCGGCGATGTAGTTGTCGCGGCAATCTGGCAGGAATGCGGGGACGGGGCCAGTTACTCTAGCATGGGTTCGGCCGATTGACTCGTATCAGTTTCCCGTTGAGAGTTGCATGCTCGGAAGTCGCGGCATGGATTCGCTTGGCTTGGCCAAGGTGATCCGCGTCTTGCGTGCAAACAACTATTCCGGGATGTGAGCCCTGGATGTTGTTGTGGAGATGGATAAAGTCTTTTCTGTTAAGCGTTAGAAGCGCTCGCTTTTCAGCGGTGGCATATTCGAGGACATCTTCATCGGGAATGGCTTGCCGGGACTTGCCCGCATCGTGCGATGTCAAAACATCATCGCCCAGTTGCCGGAGCGCCTCAACGGTTCCTTGGGGGAAATTCTCGTTCGAGTAGAAACGCGCCATCAGGCATTCTCGTTGGATCGCACATCTTCATCGATCTCAGCCTGATGCGTTTCGGCATATTCCCAGGCTTGCTCCAAATCTTTGGCGGTGAGACTCGGATAATTCTTTAGAATTCCGGCATCGTCCATACGCAATCGGCGCGCTTGCACCAAGACCCAAACTGGAATCCGAGTTCCGGCGATTCTGGCCACGCCGCCACAAACCTCAATATTTTTCTCGATACCGGGCATACGTCTTGTGTCTAATGTAGCCTCTTTTGCAGCCGAATCCACCGCGATTCGCCCCGCTATATCTTTTGTTGTGCTACAGAATCCTTCCCCTTGGGACGGGCGAAACTAGCTTCCACAAGGGCACGTTCCTCAACGGTCAAGCCATAGAGGTCGTAAACTCGGCGGTCGATTTCCTCGTCGGTGGTGGTGATGTCGCGTTGCAGTTCCGTGGGGTTGAGTAGTGGAGAGTGTTTCTTCATTTCGGCAAGAACAAGCTTGAGAGTGCGGAGCTGGGTCTCGACATCGTGGACACCGTGCGACAGGAACACTGGCACTTGGATTGTCTCCAGGGTCAACGCCAGGAGTTTACCTTCACCCCATTTCCTCTTGCGGGAATTGTTGCGTAGAAATTGGTGGATGCCATAGAGAATAAAAAGGCGTACCCTCTGGTCAACTACGGTCATGTCAAGCACCGGCTTCCAACCGTCTGCCACCTGCGCACCGATCTCTATTGTCTCCCCGAGCATCTGACAACGGAAGCCTGTTACCGCGCCGGCTTCGTTTGGCTTCACGTGCGATTTCTTGCCGATGAGCGCTACGTACTCTTCTCTATTCCAGTACGTGTCGCCCAAGGTTTTCCAATCGTGTGGATGGTTGTCGAGTGCATCACCAAATGCCTGCTCTGCGGTCGCCTGATCAGAGTGAAGCCGTGCCATTCTGTCGGCTAGGGTGACCAGCGCATCATGAGTTGCCTTCTGCGGCTTCTTCTTGAAGTCAATTTTTGGAATAGGCAACGACGCAAGCTGTCGAACCTTGAGCTTGGGAAACATCGATTTGACCTCAGAGAATGTCTGGCGATAGAAATATGACATGGGCGTCGAACCAAGCACTGCCGCAAGAAATGCAACGTTATACTCGCTATCTGGCTTGGCGATCACCAAGAAAACCGACTGATCTGCATAATATTTTTCACGATCGATTGCGACGATCAATCGGTCGGAGAGCACCTGACGAAGTACAACCTTGTCATTGAGGAAGAATTTCGGATCACGAGGACAATGGAGCCATTTGCCGTACTTCAGCCAATTATCTGCGGGCCAGCTAACATGCCACCGCTCGATATTTTCCCCCCTCAACTCGGGTTGGTATTCTGGTCCAAGCTTTCGATTTGAGTGGAACGGTTTGGTTTTGGCTGCATCCTTTCCGTGTTTGAAGGATGCGTACGGTTGTACGCCCAATCCCACATCCGCAATCTCAACAAGTGTTACAGATCCTTGGGAGATTCTCCTTGTGATCTTCTTGCCGCGATTCAGTATGTCAAATACATGCCGAAAATTCTCCCAGAAAGCTTCTTGGTCAGTTTCTTCAGTCCAATCCCACTGTCCTTCTTCGATATTCTTTAGGGTTCCATCGCGTTTCAAGACTCGTGTCGTCAGCTTCGAAGAAATGGGCTTCTGCGAGATTCGATCAGAAAGAACCTTGTGTGTCAGCTGTATGGTGCTGTCGTTATCGACGTGCGGAAACGCTATCTTATGTAGATACGCAATATCGCGAATCTGGCATGTCGAGAGAAGGATTTTTCTTAGGACTGAGGCATCCTGCAGGCTGACCCATGAATACGGAATGATAAAACCAAGCTCGCCATCCGTTCTTAGCCTTGCAAGCGCTGCCTCCTCGAACAAGATATACGTGTCACATTTACTTTCCGCAGTTAGCCACACTTGTTTAAAAAATGTTTTCTCGTCCGGCTGAATATCTGCGCCCCAGGGTGGATTCCCAATCACGATGTCGAACCCGTCGCCGTTTGCGAACACTTCAGGAAATTCCACCGGCCAATGAAAGGGATGCTTAATTGCGGGGTCCCGGAAAAACTTCTTCAAGGGCTCGTTAAGCGACGCGGCGGCTTGTCGCGTTCGGTCCGTGGCTTCGTCAAGCAACTTGCGTTTGGTGGTGTCGTCGTCGGTCTCGCGAACTTGCTGCCGCAACTCAATGAGCGGCTTTAGGTCTTTTGCGGTCAACGTTGTCTTCTCCCAGAGTTTCACCCCGGGCACATAGCCAATAAGAGAATTGCCGACTTTAATGTTCTGGTTGAGAATGAGCGGCAGCTTGCGACCGTTGGAACTGACGCGGTCGAAGGCCTTCATGATGAGGTTGACACTAGCGAGTTCGGCAGCCTCGTCGTCCAGATCCACGCCGTAGAGGTTCTCTTCAAGGATGATTTTGGGGAAATGATACAGCCTCTTTGGCAGCGACTTGACAGCGGCCTGCGTTTCGAGTTGCTCACCCGGTTTAGATTCTTTGAGCAACCGTGTGTTCTCCGCAGTGACACGCTCGTTGCAGCTTTCGTAAAACTTCGCCAGCACGTCAAAGGCGTAAATGAGGAATGAGCCGCTGCCGCACGCGGGATCAAGCACTTTGAGCTTACGCGCTTCGTGTCCTGCGTTGAGACCGTGCTGCGCCTTGAGTTCCTCAAGTTTCCTTCCGAGTGTGTTGTCCACGATGTAACGGACGATTGGGCGCGGTGTGTAATAGATGCCTGCCTCTTTGCGGAGGTCACGACGCTCGGCCAGTTCAATGCGTCCGTCTTTGAGTTGGAGCCGGTGACCGAGATAGGTTTCGTATGTATTGCCGAGAACGTCGGAAGTAAACTTGCGGAAGCTGATGGTGGTGATCTCGGCGAGGATTTGGTCGAGGCAATCGTTGCTGACGGTGACCTGTTCGCACGGGTGTTTCGGGCTGAAGATTTCCGTATTGTGCTTCCGATCCATCCCCGCGCAAAAATCGAGGAAATCGCGGTAAAGTTTGCCTTCGGCCGCGTAGCTGCGACGGGCTTTGAAGCCGGCGTGCATCGCTTCGATAACCCCAAAGTCATCGAGCAATTCACGATCATCGGCGTAACGAATGATGACCAGCCGGTCGAGAATGCGCTGGACAACACGCCGCAACTTGTCGAGATCGGGGTGGCCATCGCTCAGTAGGACTTCGTTGTCAGGATTACGGTCGAGGATGTCCTGTGCCAGGAGCTTTCGCCAGCGCTTCAAGCTCTCCAAGAAACCACGGTCGAGGTCTTCCTTCGCTTGAAGCTGTCCGAAGTGTTCGAGGCTGTCCCGCTCAATGTTGGCTTTTGCGAGTCGATTCAGGTCTTCGATGCGGCGCGCATAGTCTTGCGGGTCGTCGAATGCGAGAATCAAGCGTTCCTGGTCGGCGTCAAAAACATGCAGACGCTCGAAATTTGTCAAGACCGCCCACTTGATCTTCTCCTGGCGGGCGTATTTGAAGGCCTGCTTCTCTTCGGGTGTGCGGTCGCCGGTACGCTCGGTGGACTTCGGTATCTGGCCGAAGCGTTTGACTTCGACGAACAGCCTGGGTTCGCCGCGCAGTAGTAGCCCGATGTCGGCGAATCCCGCTTCGCGAACGTAGCGTTGGCGATTGTATTCGTTGGGATTGGTGACGTCCCAACCTAATGCAGCGAAAAGATGATCGATAAAGTTTGCACTGACATCGGCTTCCGTCCTGGGCTTCGTCCTGTCGCGTTCGTAGCGCTGGATTAGTTCGGGCAGTTTATCACGCAGGTCGGGCATGGGAGCGAAGTTTAAGCCAGCAGAGAGTTTTCGACAACCCCGGAATGAAATGGGAGCCGGGCCTGAGTTCTTCTACGGGTTTATGGCCAACGGAGAGATCGGGCACGTCCTTTAGGAGATGGAAGGGCACCTTGAGGTGATGGTTCACCACCGCCTCTTTCCCGATCCAGTTCAACGTCGGCATTTGCGCGGAGTGTAGTCAGTCGGCGTCCCTTCGACAAGCCTGCCGTGGCAGGGCGGTTGAGCGACAGCGGGTGTAAACGTTGCCGTCGAATCTCGACTCGATTATCATGTTCGCATGGCGCTGAGGCGTGATCCGATTGAAGATGATCCGAAGTACAGGCCGATGATTGAGGCGGCGGATCCGCCTTCGCTAAAGCTTCGGCGCGACCGGGGGAGGTGGCGGAGGGGGTTCAATGTTGCTTGACGGGGTTTGGGGTGCGTGTTAGCGTCCCCCGCACTTTAGCCCAGAGAAGGAACCACATCAGCCAGAAGGAATTCATGAAGATCCGCGTTGTTTGCGCCACTTTTGTCATTGCCGTCACGCTCGCTTGCCGGACATTCGGTGAGGACAAGCCGAAGGCCGCTGTTCAAACCAATGCTCCTGCTGTGTCCGTCGCGGCGACCGCTCCGAAGTCTGACGAAGTGGTGGCGCGGGTCAATGGCGCGGAAATCAAGCGCAAGGAACTCGATGCGGCGGTGCAGGCGTTTGCGTTCCAGATGGCTCGCCGTGGTCGCCCCCTTCCGCCGGGCCAGGGCGCGGTGGTGGAACGCGACATTTTGGATGAGTTGATTAGCCACGAACTGCTACGGGAGGAAGGCAGCAAACATATTCCCGCGGACATCGACAAGAAGGTGCAGGAGCAGATGGATCTGGTGATGAAGCAGGTTGGCGGCGAGGAGCAACTCAAGAAAACACTCGCGGGAACCGGCATCACCCTCGACGAATACGCCAAACGGGTCCGCGACAACGTTATCATCCGCGGAGCGATCGAGAGCGCCGTCGACAAGGAAGTCAAGATCACTCCCGAGGAGGTCAGGGCATATTACGATAAGAATCCCGACCAGTTCAAACAGCCCGAGACGGTTCGCGCCAGTCATGTTCTCATTCGCTGCGCCCCCGAGGCGACCGATGAAGTGAAGAAGGAGAAGCGCACGCAGATTGACAGCGTGCGGGCGCTGGTCAAGGGCGGTGAGAAATTCGCGGATGTGGCCAAGAAGTTTTCCGAGGACCCTGGCAGCGCCAAGAATGGCGGCGATCTCGGGTTTTTCGGGCGTGGCCAGATGGTGCCGGAATTCGACGCGGCGGCGTTTTCGCTGAAGACAAACGAAATCAGCGACGTCATCAACACGCAGTACGGTTACCACGTCCTGTTGGTCACGGACCGCAAACCCGCGCAGACCGTCCCCTTCGATCAGGTGAAGGACGATCTCGCGCAGTATTTGAAGCAGAGCAAGGGCAATGATATCACGCGCGACCAGGTCGCCAGTCTGCGCAAGACAGCGAAGGTTGAGATTCTCGTGCCGGAGCCGCCCCCCGCGCCGGTCGTCGAAACAGCGCCCGTGCAAGCCCCGACCAAGTGACGACGGGCGTTTCGCCCGAAACCGGTGGTTCGGTCGTGCGATTGACGCCGCCCGCGGAAGTTTCATAGACTTGCGCCGGCGCTCATGCTGACAATTACCCTGATTCTCGAACTGCTTGCGCTGGGAGGACTCCTGGTCCTGTCGGCGTTTTTCTCGGGAACCGAGATTGCCCTGTTCTCGCTCAGTAAACTGCAACTGCGCCGCCTGCGGCAGGAACATCCGGCCCAGGGCCAGATCATCAGCGAACTTCTCGACCAGCCGCATCGATTGCTCTCGACGATTCTTTTCGGCAATACCGTCGCCAACGTTGCCGCCGCCATCCTGGGTTACGCGATCTCGCAGACGCTCGTCCCGCGCCATGCGGCGGCGGTCGCCGTGCCGGTCATGACCGTGGTGATTCTTCTTTGCGGCGAGGTCACGCCGAAGACCCTGGTCATTCGCAGCGCCGAGTTCTTCGCCGTCCACCTCGCGCGGCCCATCCGTTGGATGGTCGTCTCGACTTCCCAACTGCGCCGCACAACCGAGGCGGTGTCCGCGCTGATCGTCCAACGTATCGAGCGACTGCCTTACTTTTCCGCGCAGCAGGCCCGCTCCGCGGCCCCGACTGAAGACGAGTACCGCACGTTGCTCACCGCCAGTGAACGCGCCGGCGTCGTCCGCAAGGAAGAGCGCCATATGGTCAACAAAATCCTCGCGCTGGAAAAGATGCAAGTGAAGGAAATCATGACCCCGCGGGTGGACATGCAGTGTGTGGAGGATACGCTCCAACCGGACGAGATGGCCGGGGCCTTGCGCCGCATCAAACACCGCCGCGTGCCAATCATCCATGAAACGCCCGACACCGTCGAGGGGATCCTCAAGGTCAAGGACTTCCTGGTCAATCCGTTGCGCGAACTCGACGAAGTCGTGGAGTTGCCGAATTTTGTGCCGGAAACGATGTCCGTCGCGAAGCTGTTAAAAAACTTTCGCAAACAGGAGCATCCCGTGGCCATTGTCGTCGACGAGTACGGCGGCACGCAGGGAATGGTCACGCTGGAAGACGTTCTCGAGGAGATTGTCGGCGAGATCGAAGACGAGTTCGACAAGAGCGAGATCATGGTGCAGAAACTCGACGAGCGCCGCTACCTCATCAACGGCAAGGCGCGGCTGGAACTGGTCAACGAGCAGTGCGGTCTGGCGCTGCAAGCGGCCGACGTCGAGACGATCGCCGGCTGGGTGATCGCGCAGCTCGGGGCCTTGCCGAAGGAGGGCGAGCAGGTTCGTTTCGAGAACGTTCGCGCCACCGCCCGCAAGGTCCTTAAGAATCGCGTCGGCGAAGTCTTGCTGGAGTTCGAGGGACGCTGACATGGACGCACTCAACTATCTCGTTATCATTGTCGTGGGCATCCTGGGCTCAGCGTTCTTTGCGGGCGCCGAAACGGGGCTGATTTCCCTGAACCGTGTCCGACTGCGCCATGAGGTCGAGCGCAAGAGCCGCCGCGCGATCATCCTGAATGGGTTTGTTGAGAACACCGAACGCTTGTTGGGCACGACGCTGTTCGGGACGAACCTCGCCAACGTGCTGGTCGGTGTCTACGCCTCGGTGCTCGCGACGCGCCTCTTTCATACCGATAACTTCTGGCTCGACCTCGCCGCGACGATCGTCGCCTCGGCGTTCCTGCTGGTGGTCGGTGAAATTGTCCCAAAAACGCTCTTTCGCCATTATTCGCACCGTCTCTGCATGACCATCGCCGACGCGCTGAACGCGACGGCGTGGCTGTTTGCCCCACTCGTGACCCTGCTCGGGTTTGTGATGCGCGCGGTCGTTCGTCTCAGCGGCGACGCCGAGACGCCGAAAAGCTTCTTTGTCACCCGCGAGGAATTGAAACACCTCGCCAAGGAGGGGGAGGCAGGCGGCGCGCTCACCGCCGAGGAACGCGAGATGATCGATGGCGTTTTCGATTTTCCCTACAAGACGGTGTACGACATCATGTTGCCGCTCGCGCGGGCCGTTACCGTCGTCCGTGATACGCCGGTGACGGAGCTCTTCGCGGTTTCCGAGCGCTCCGGCTTCGCTCGCTTCCCCGTCGGCGAGGGCGACCGAATTGTCGGCATTGTCAACGTCTACGAAATCCTCTTTGACAATGCCGGTAGCGACGCCAAAACTGCCGGGCAACTCATGCAAAAACCGCAGTTCGTGCTCTCCACGGAGCGCGTCAACCGCGTCCTCCCCGTCCTGCGCGCCGGCCGTCGTCCCATCAGTATCGTCGTCGACCCCGAAGGCAAACACGTCGGCATTCTCACCATCGAAGACATCGTCGAGGAAATCGTCGGCGAGGTGGAGGGATGACGGCGTCGCGAAAGAGAAAGAGACGGAGCCTATGAAACTTGGCAAACGGTTCATGGTGGCGCCGCACGCGCGGTTGCAGCTGGGCGAGTTCGACCCCGATGACAGCGCGGGTTTCGAGAAGGGCGACGAAGCCCATGCCCGCCTGGAGAAGAACATCTCCCGCATGGAGGACTTGCAGTATCGGCTGTACGCCGAGAGCCGACGCGCCTTGCTGATCATCTTGCAGGGTATGGACGCCAGTGGCAAGGACGGGACCGTGCGGCATGTGATGTCCGGGCTGAATCCGCAAGGTTGCCGTGTGACCTCGTTCAAGGTGCCCTCCGCCGAGGAGGCCAGCCACGATTTTCTCTGGCGCATCCACCAGGCGGTGCCCGCGCGCGGTGAAATCGGCATTTTCAACCGCTCGCAGTATGAGGACGTACTGGTGGTTCGCGTGCACCAGCTTGTGCCAAAATCCGTCTGGTCCGCGCGTTACGACCAGATCAACGCGTTCGAGAAACTGCTGACTGAAAACGGCGTGACGATCTTGAAGTTCTTTCTGCACATCAGCAAGGAGGAGCAGAAGGAGCGGCTGGACCAGCGTCTCGAAGATTCAACCCGGAACTGGAAGATCAGCCCTGCGGACCTCAAAGAGCGCAAGCGTTGGGGCGATTACGCGATGGCCTACGAGGCTGTCCTAAGCCGATGCAGCACATCCACGGCGCCCTGGTTCGTCATCCCGTCGAACAAGAAATGGTTTCGCAACCTCGCGGTCTCCCAAATTATCGTCGAGACGCTCGAACAAATGAACCCGAAGTTCCCCAAGGCAGCCTTTGATATTTCGAAACTCAAGGTGAAGTAGGGAACGCGCCGAAAGCCCGGGGGCGCCATGGGGCCCTCTCCCAATGGCCGCAAACAAACTCTGTTTCTCATCCGCGACATTGTGGTAGCATCTCCGGCCGACGGATAGAGGAGAGATGTGACAACACTTGTGGATCCCGTTGAGGCGTTCTTTTCCGGGATTAATTCCGTTATTGCACGTTTACTGCTGGCTTTTGCGGGGGTGATTGTAGGCTTCGGCGTCTGTTTGGTGTCGGCCGGGTGGCCTACAGACGCAGGCAGTCTTTGGCCTCTTCTCACGGTTGGTGTTCTGTTCTGGTGGGGCATGTACGGCGGCTGGTTCTTTGTCGGATTGCTCGCGTTTATCGGCATATTCGTGTTCCTATGGTCGTTCGCGTATGACTATCATCCCAAGCTGTCGTTTTTCGGGATATTCAATTCCGCAGTCATTTACTACTCACCGCTCACATTTGATGAGAACCGGTGGCTTTATGCCCTGGGGCTTTGCCTCGGCGTCGGCGTCTGCTATTGGGTATTACCGTATCTTTTTGTTCGTCTTGTTCGAAGGAAGGCCATTCGATGAGTCGAATGCGAGTCGGCGTCTCCATCGATGAGATCGGTCATTGGCCCGGGTCTTGGAACAGAAGTCTATAACTCTGTTTTCTGGATTCTGGGTTGCTACTGCGGTATTGTTCCCGCCTCATGCTGGCGAAACGCATCATACCTTGTCTCGACGTGGATCGCGGACGCGTGGTGAAGGGGACGAAGTTCCTGAACCTGCGCGACGCGGGCGACCCGGTTGAGTGTGCGAAGGAATATGATCGCCAACGCGCAGATGAACTGGTGTTCCTCGATATTACGGCGAGTTCCGAGAACCGCGCGACAATGATCGACGTGGTGGAACGAACCGCCAGCGAGTGTTTCATGCCGTTGACGGTCGGCGGCGGAATTCGCAACGTCGATGACATTCGCGCGATGCTCAAGGCGGGCGCGGACAAGACGAGTTTGAACACAGCCGCGGTGCAGAACCCCGACGTGGTGCGGGCCAGCGCGGATCGGTTTGGCTCGCAGTGTATCGTCGTCGCGATCGACGCCAAGCGCGCCAGCGCGGGACATTGGGAGGTGTACACGCATGGCGGTCGCAAGCCGACCGGCCTCGATGCGGTGGCGTGGGCGCAGCGTGTGGAGGCGCTCGGCGCCGGTGAAATCCTGTTGACCAGCATAGACGCCGATGGGACAAAGGCGGGGTACGACGTGGCGTTGACCCGCAGGATCAGCGAAGCGGTGCACATTCCCGTCATCGCCAGCGGCGGCGCGGGCAAGCTCGATCACATGGCTGAGGTGTTGACGGAAGGAAAGGCGGATGCGGTTTTGGCCGCTTCGGTTTTCCATTTCGGTGAGTACACAGTCAGTGATGTGAAACAGTTTTTGCAAGAGAAGGGCATTTGTGTGCGATTATGAAAATCCTCGATGAACTGAAGTACGACGCGAATGGGCTCATTCCCGCCATCGTGCAGGAGCACGGGACGGGACGGGTCTTGATGGTGGCGTGGATGAACAAGGAATCGCTGGGAAAGACGCTGCAAATCGGCGAGACGGTCTTCTGGAGCCGCTCGCGCAAGGAATTCTGGCACAAGGGCGCTACGAGCGGTCACACGCAAAAGGTGAAGGACATCGCCTTCGATTGCGACAAGGACGCCCTGCTGATTCAAGTTGAGCAAAGCGGCGCCGCTTGTCACGAAGGGTATCAATCGTGTTTCTTCCGCAGCATCGTCAATGGTGAAGTCAAGGTGACTGAACCGCGGCTCGTTGATCCGGAGACGGTCTACGGCAAGAAATGACACGCGCCCAACGCGTCGTCCGCGACAAGCAAGAGCATGTTTACTCCGTCGAAAGCTGAGTTCCTGGAATACGCGAAGCGCGGGAATTTGATCCCCGTATATCGCGAAATCATTGCCGACGCGGAGACGCCCGTGTCCGCTTATCAAAAGCTGCTCAAGACGGGGCCATCGTTCCTGTTGGAGTCCGTAGAGGGCGGGGAGCGTATCGGACGCTATTCGTTCATCGGCACGAACCCGAGCACGGTCATCCGCGTTGCCCAGCGCAGTGGCGACGATGCCCTGCGCGCCATCGAATTGGAAATGTCCAAGTACAAACCCGTCACCCTGCCGGGGTTGCCGCGGTTCACCGGCGGGGCGGTCGGATTCATCGGCTACGAATACATCCACCAGATCGAGCCGAGCGTCCCGCGTCCGCAGCGTGACGATCTCGGGACGCCGACGCTCTGTTTCATGATTACCGACACGATCCTGATCTTCGACCGCGTCAGCCAGACCATCAAGATCGTCGCCAACGCCCACGTGGAAGGCGATGCCGCGCATGCCTACACGCGCGCCTGCTCACAGATTGATCGGCTGCTGGCGCAACTCGCGCAGCCCCTGGCCTCGCCGCCCTTGGAATTTCGAAAGGATTTGCCCGACGTTCGTGTCGAGTCGAACATGACGACCGAGCGTTATGCGGCGATGGTGGCGCAGGCGCAGGAATACATCAAGGCAGGGGACATCATTCAGGTGGTGCTGGCCCAACGGTTCCAAACGCCTGTGAAATCCTCGGCCCTCGATGTTTATCGCGCGCTGCGTTCCATCAATCCGTCACCGTACATGTTTCTGCTCGATTTCGGAGATTTCCAACTGGTCGGGGCGTCGCCGGAAGTCCACGTGCGCTGTGAGGACGGCAAGGTTGAGATTCGTCCCATCGCCGGCACGCGCTGGCGCGGGAAAACGCCCGAGGAGGACGAGCGTTTGGAGAAGGATTTACTGGCGGATGAAAAGGAACGCGCCGAGCACCTGATGCTCGTGGATCTGGCGCGCAACGATATCGGGCGCGTGTGCGATTTTGGCAGCGTTCGTGTGCCTGAATTCATGGTGATCGAGAAATACTCGCACGTCATGCACATCGTCAGCGGCGTGGAAGGGAAACTGCAGAAGGGCCACTCCTCGTACGACCTGATGCGCGCGACCTTCCCGGCGGGGACGGTCAGCGGCGCACCGAAGATTCGCGCGATGCAGATCATCGGCGAGCAGGAGCAAACGCAGCGCGGACCGTACGCGGGCGCGGTGGGCTATTTCAGCTTCAACGGCAATGTCGATAGCTGCATCACGTTGCGGACAGCGTTGCTGAAAGACGGGGTCGCCTATGTCCAGGCCGGCGGCGGCATCGTGGCGGACAGCGATCCGAAGTACGAATTCCAGGAAACCGTCAACAAGTCCAAAGCCATGCTCAAGGCTATCGCGCTGGCCGAGACGTTTCGCTGGGGCGCGCCGACGCAAACCGGCGACAAGGAAAGCCGTAATTAACTGAAGGAGGTCTTGCCATGAGTGAAGTAGCGCAGAATATCGGTTGGGCCGTGGTCTTCTCGTTTGTCGGTGGCGTTGTCGGGATCGCGTTGGTACTGGCTTCCTCGCTGGTGCTGCCGCGACTGATCGAGCGCATGACGCCGAACATCGACGAGGAAAAAGAAATTGCGCGCGGGAATCTGGCCGTGGCGCAATACTTCGGACGGATTGCGGCGGCGAGCATCATCGGCATGAGCATCGTGATCGGGGCGGCCGTGCTGGGTGGCGTCATTGCTGCGTTGCACTGAGAATGGTCGGGCTGGAAGCGTCCCGTCATGAAAACTCTCACGGTCATTGCGTTTGCCTTCTGCCTTGCTGCTGCCCCGGTTTGGGCGCGTGGCGGCGGGGGGTGCTTCGAGGAAGGTACCCCCATTCTCACGCCCCACGGAGAAGTGTCCATCGAACAACTGCGCGTCGGTGACGTCGTAGTTGGTGGGCGGGTGGAGGCGATTATCTGCGTCGAGCCCGAGGAGTATCTCGAAATTGGTAACGGCGTGCGCGTCACGGCCGAGCATCCGTTCCAAATCTCGCCCGGGGTTTTCCGGGTGG
>JBGOTY010000002.1:0-31326 GCA_041476745.1 Verrucomicrobiia bacterium
GCCGCCTTCCGGCTGCGCCGCTTCCACCCAAACTCCAGCTGCGGTTCCTTCAGCAACTCATAGTTCTTTAGCAACCGCAAAATCTGCAGTAAATCCGATTTTCGATAGTTGCGATTTATTGCCACACTGGCAACCAATTCCTGCAAAATCGACCCAAAAGAGATCACGCCATCGACGCCCTTCGACCGCAACACCTCGATGCTGCGCTGCCGTGTTTTCGCGTCGCGCGGCAGTCCGGGCACAATCAGTATTTTTACCAGACCCTCACTCCCGACCAGCCGCTGCGCCTCCTCGATGACCCGTTTCTCGACAAACCGAAAAATCTTCGGCTGATTTGCCAGCACGCCCGGCGCGAACACTCCGGTGTGCCACCCCTTCACCGCGACAATCGCCCGCGACACTTGCGACAAGGTCTTTGAGGTGATCTCGAACTCGGCCGGCGCTGCCTCCGGTGGGACAGCCGGATTCAGTACGATCAAATCAACTTCCTCATCGGCGCTTTTTTGTCGCGCCTGAACGATGTACTTGCGCCGCTGACAAACCAGGAAGCCGTGTAACTCGAAATACTCGCGAACGATGTTCTCGTCAACGGCAGACATCCACGACCTCCCTGATGTCCGCGTCCGTCACCGCGTCCGAGACGAACGCTTCACCGAGGCGTTTCAGCAACACGAACCGCAGCTTGCCGTCACGGGCCTTTTTATCAAGGCGCGCCGCTTCGAGCAACTCTCCCAGCTTGAAGGCCTTGCCCAGGCGTGTTGGCAGACCGCTGGCGGCAATCAGCTCGCACAACCGTTGCGCCTCCGCCTCGCTTAAACCAGCGCGCTTGACGGAAAACCGCGCCCCGCAGCACATGCCCATCGAAATCGCTTCCCCGTGGAGCAGGCCGCTGTAATCCGACAACGTCTCCATCGCATGGCCGACCGTATGCCCGAGATTCAGGATCGCGCGCAGCCCCGACTCACGTTCGTCCGCGCTGACGACCTCCGCCTTGATCTCGCAGCAACGCCGCACCACGTGGGCCACCGCCTCCACGTCGAGCGCCAGGACCCGTTTGTACTCCCGCTCCAGCCACTCAAAAAACTTTGCGTCGCGGATCGCGCCGTGCTTGATCACTTCCGCGAAGCCGCTCCGCAGTTCGCGCTCGGGCAATGTCCCGAGTGTATCGGTGTCGGCAAGCACAAGTTTCGGTTGATAGAACGCGCCGACGAGGTTCTTGCCCTGCGGCAGGTTCACGCCCGTCTTTCCGCCGACCGAGCTGTCCACCTGTGCCAGCAAGCTCGTCGGCACCTGCACCAACGCTATGCCTCGTAAATAACTTGCCGCGACGAAGCCCGCCAAATCTCCCACCACACCGCCGCCCAACGCAATAAGAAAGGAGTGGCGGTCCAGTCCGAGAGTCGGCAGCTTCTCGAAGAGGCGGTTGGCTTGCCGCAGCGATTTCGACGCCTCACCGGCCGGCACGCTGAGCACCTCGGCAACAAACCCGCCTTTTCCCAGTGCATCGCACAACACCCCCGCGTACAGCGGCTCCACGGTCGTGTCCGTGATGATCACGCCGTGCTTGCCCAGTTTAAGCGGACGCAAGTACTCAGCGGCTTGCGACAGCAAGCCTTTGCCGATCAGGATGTCGTAACTGCGCTCACCCAATTCGACGCGCACTCGCTCGGGAACGCCTGTTCTTTTCGCATTCATGGGATTGCGGCAGATTACAACCCGTCGCGTCGGGGCTTGTCAACCTTGAATCGACTCGGCTCTCATCCGCAGGATACGACGCGTACCATCCCTCACCTTGAACGGTTCCGCGATTCGCTGGCCGGCGACCCACGCGATGCGCCCGTCGGCTGTGCAAACCAGCGGCATGCGACCCCGCTTTAAGCGGGGTACTTTCTCATCCACAAAGAAGTCCTGCAACTTCTTCATCTCACTCATCCCCAGTGGCTGAAAGCGGTCGCCATTTTCCCACGTGCGGACGAATAATCCCTCGCCAAGCGCATCGGCATCGAAGCATTCTTTAGGGTGAAGCGACTCGTCACCGCATTCCAAAACAAACCGCACGCCCAACTCTCGAATGACCGTCTCGCCTGACAAGCTCAAGGGCCAGTTTCCTTTCACTGGCTCCAGGTCTTTCCGATGCGCCTTCTGCAACCACTCGTACTCGCGGTACACGACCAAATCATCCGGCAGGTCGATGGCCGCGCTGGGCGCATTGCCAAGCGCCGCGTAGCGCACGGCCTCGATTTGATCAAAGGTGAAACTCGGCCCGTTCTCGGAGTCACCCCCGAGCCAAAACCGCAAGACGCGCCGCTGGATGGCAGTCGGATAATTCGCTAGCGTCTTCACATTCACCGCGTCGTTCTGGCAGGCCGCCATGTAGAACCGCTGCGCGACATGATGCAGCAGATAGAAATCCTCGTCCCGCAAAATCTCGGCCGTGTTGAGCAGGACGTCGCGAATGGCGGGGTTGTACTCGCTCTCCAACAACGGCAGCAATTCGTGGCGGATGCGATTGCGGGTGAATCGGGAGTCGGCGTTGGACTTATCTTCGCGATACGAGAGCTTTTTTGCCGCCAGGTATTCCATAATTTCCGGCCGGCGTACTTTCAGCAGCGGCCGAATCACGCGCAATGTCCCAAGCTGGCGCTCCGGCCAGATGCCAACCAATCCGGGCACGCCGGCGCCACGCAGAAGCCGCAACAAGAACGTTTCCACCTGATCGTCGGCGGTGTGCGCGAGCACGAGCTTCTTGAGGCCGGTGCGTTCGGCCACGCGACCAAAGAACTCCTGGCGCGCGCGGCGCGCGCTATCCTCATCCGGCGCAACCGTGCACGCTTCAATCGAGCTTGGCAAACTGTACCGTGTTGCGACTTGCCGCACAAACTCGGCATCCGCGTCACTGTCCGCGCCGCGCAGTTGGTGGTTGAGGTGACAGACGTGTGGTCGCCAGCCGAGTGCGACAAGGACATCCAGTAGCGCGACGGAATCCGGCCCACCCGATACGCCGACGAGCAGAGCCTCGCCCGGCGCGAGTGCCTTTGCCAGAGCGGCTTGCACTTTGGAGAGCATGACCGATTCTGTTGTCATCCTGAGCGGAGCGAAGGGTCTCACTCCCTTACGAGATGCTTCGCCTCGATTAGAATGACAGCCTAAGCAGGCCGTATTTCCCGAAGCCCGCCCATATACGGTACCAGCAGTTCGGGAATTTTCACGCCGCCATCAGCCTGCTGATAGGTTTCCAGCAGCGCGACGTACAAACGCGCCAACGCCGTGCCGCTGCCGTTAAGAATGTGGACGAAACGATTCTTGCCGTCGCTACCCCTAAACCGGATGTTCGCACGGCGGGCCTGGAAATCCTCGCAATTTGAGCAACTCGACACCTCGAGATAAGCGTTCTGACCCGGGGCCCAGACTTCGATGTCGTAGGTCTTCGCGCTGGCAAACCCTATGTCGCCGGTGCACAGCAGCACGACGCGGTAATGCAACCCGAGCAACTGCAGCACGCGCTCGGCGTTTGCGAGCATTTTCTCCAACTCCTCGTAGCTGTTCTCAGGTTTCACGAACTTGATCATCTCGACCTTGTCGAACTGATGGACGCGGATCATACCGCGCGTCTGTTTGCCGGCCGCGCCCGCTTCGCGGCGGAAGCAAGGCGTATAGGCGCAATAATAAATCGGCAACTGCTCCTCCCGGAGAATCTCGTCACGGTGAATGTTCGCCACGGGCACTTCCGCGGTGGGCGCCAGATACATTTCCTCATCGCGCAGCCGGTACATGTCCTCTTCGAACTTCGGCAACTGACCCGTGCCGATCATCGCGTTGCGGTTGATGAGAAACGGCGGAAAGACTTCCGTGTAACCGTGCTCGCTCGTGTGCAGGTCGAGCAGGAAGTTGATCAAGGCCCGCTCCAAACGCGCGCCCGCGCCTTTGTAAAGAATAAACCCACTGCCGGAGATCTTCGCCGCCCGCGCGAAATCCAAAATACCGAGTTTCTCGCCAATGTCCCAATGCGGCTTCACCTGAAACGCAAACGTCGGGGCCTCACCCCAACGTTTCACCTCAGGGCTGTCCGCCGCCTCCTTGCCGACCGCGACACTCTCGTGCGGTAGGTTGGGGATCATAAGGAGAATGTCCTGCAATTTGGAATCCAGGGCCGCAACCTCGGCATCGAGCGACGCGATGCGTTCACCGACCTGTTTCATCGCGGCCATTTGCGCGCTCGCATCCTGCCCCTTCGACTTCAGCGCGCCGATTTCCTTGCTGACGGTATTGCGCTCGGCTTTGAGGTTGTCGCCTTCGCCAATCAGCTTGCGCCGCTGTTCATCCAACGCGGCGATTTCCGCGATCCGCGCCTCGTCGCCGCGACCGCGTGACGCGAGCCGCTGGCGCACGAAATCAGGTTTTTCGCGAATGAGTTTGATGTCGAGCATGGAAGCGGATGATACGGCGAGGCGCGCGCCAGAGCAAGCGCGTCAGGAGCCTATGATTTTCGGCACCGCCGCCAGGGCTTCGGCCAATTTTTCGGGTTGCTTGCCACCGGCCTGGGCCAGATCGGGTTTGCCACCACCGCCACCACCACAAATCTTGGCCAGTTCACCGACGATCTTGCCGGCATTCTTGCCCTCTTTGACCAGGTCGGGCGTAACGGAACAAATAAGCGAGACTTTACCCTCGGCCACACCGCCCAAAACCACTATCCCGCTCGTCAACTTCGGCTTGAGCGCGTTGACGACCGCGCGTAACAAATCGGCGTTCGCGTCCCCAAGATTGCTCACGAGCAACTTGCCCTGCAATTTCGCGAGCAACTGCTCGGCCATGGCGGGCGCCTGCGATTCCATCGCGGCTTGGCGCTGCTTGGCCAACTCCTTCTCTATCTCCCGCGCCTTGGCCTTCTCGGCTTCAGCTTTTTCCTGCTCGCCGTGCTTGGCAATGAATTCGTGTGCGAACTGCCCACACACCGCCTCCACCCGACGAATCCCTGCCGCAATCGCCGATTCGCGCGTGATCTTGAACAAACCGAGTTCGCCTGTGGCCTTGGTGTGTGTCCCGCCGCACAATTCCATCGAATAACCATTGAGCTCGTACGGGTGACCTCCGATTTGGACAATGCGGACGATCTCACCGTACTTGTCGCCAAAGAATTGCATGATCCGCGGGTTACCCTTCACTTCATTGTAGGGAAGTTCGAACCAACTCACGGACCCGCTTTCCCGGATTCGTCCGTTCACAAGTTTTTCTATGTCGGCAACTTGTTGGGCGGTGAGTTTTTCGGGGTGATTGAAATCGAAGCGTAACCGGTCAGGCGCGACGAGCGAACCGCGTTGCCGTGCATCCTTGCTCACGACCTCATGCAGTGCCCAGTGAAATATATGAGTCACCGTGTGATGACGCTGGATGTTGGCGCGACGCCCCGCGTCCACGGCAACCCGCACCGCCTCGCCAACTTCCGGAGCGCGTCCGTCGGCCAGCTTGGCGTGATGCACGTAGACATCGCCCTGCTTCTGCGTATCGAGGACATTCAAGCGCCCAATCTCCGTCGACTCGTGCCCCGGCACGTGAACCAATCCCGTGTCGCCCACCTGCCCGCCCATCTCGGCATAGAACGCCGTCCTGTCGAGGATAACGTCGTATGAGTTCTCCGTGCCTGGCTCGACCGCCTCAACAACCGCTTCGACCTCAAGATTGTCGTACCCAAGAAACTTTGTAGGCTCAACATGCAGCGTTTCTGCCTCAACGCTGATGACCGATTTCTTCTTTTCGTGGTCTTCACGCGCCCGCTGCCGTTGCTCTCCCATGAGTTTCTCAAACCCAGCGATGTCAACGGCAAACCCATTCTCACGCGCCATTAATTCTGTTAGATCGAGCGGGAAACCAAAAGTGTCGTAGAGCTCGAACGCGAAATCACCAGCAATTTCATTGGTGACTGGTTGCTTGGGCCGCTCCACATCTGGGGATTTTGGCCCGTATGAAATACCCACATACTTGTCAAACAGTTCAATTCCACGGTCGAGCGTACGATTAAAGCTCTCTTCCTCTGCGCGCAGAGTCGTAATGATTGCTTGTTTACGTTGGCGTAACTCTGGAAATACGCCTCCAAAGTTCTCCGCTACCACATCCACCAGTTTGTAGAAGAATGGCTCGTGAAGACCAAGGTTCCGACCGTAGCGGACAGCTCGGCGAAGGATGCGGCGCAGGACGTAACCGCGACTCTCGTTCGAAGGCTGGATTCCGTCGGCGATCGCGAAGCTGAGACAGCGGATGTGGTCGGCGATTACGCGGAAGCCAATATCCACCTTACACTGTTCGCCCGCGTTGTCAGAAGGCAGCGTGCTTGTGTACTTCTTCCCGCTGAGCTTCTCCAATTCACGGAAGATGGGACTAAACACATCCGTTTCGTAGTTGGAGATTCTTCCTGCGAAATTCTTGAAGCCATTCGTGCATTGGATCATGGAGCAAACGCGCTCGAAGCCCATGCCGGTGTCCACGTGTTTGGCAGCCAACGGCGTGAGAGAACCATCGGGATTCGCATTGAACTGGATGAACACAAGGTTCCAGATTTCGATGCACTGTGGCGTGCCGGCGTTCACCAGTTTCGCGCCGCCATCACCGTGCGGCGTCAGATCGATATGGATTTCGCTGCACGGACCGCAAGGGCCGGTGTCGCCCATCATCCAGAAATTGTCTTTGCGGCTGCCGGGAACAACCTGTTCCGCAGGCAAATACCGCAACCAGAGATCCCGCGCTTCGGTATCCGCCGTCGTCTTGTCGTCGCCGCCGAAGTATGTCGCGTACAGCCGTTCCTTCGGAAAGTGCCAGCGCTGGACGAGAAGTTCCCAGGCCCAGTCGATCGCTTCCTTCTTGAAATAGTCACCGAATGACCAATTGCCCAGCATCTCAAAAAATGTGTGGTGATACGTGTCGAGACCAACGTCCTCTAGATCATTATGTTTGCCGCCGGCGCGAATGCACTTCTGCGTGTCCGCCGTGCGCGGCGGTTTCCAATGCGATTTGGCCTGGCCCAGAAAATACGGCACGAACTGGTTCATGCCCGCGTTGGTGAACAGCAAATTCGGGGCGTCCGGCAACAACGAGCTGGACGGCACGATGGAGTGCTTCTTCTCGTGGAAGAACCCGAGAAAACTCTGGCGTATTTCGGCCGAAGTCATAAATCCTGCAGCCCGCCCGGGGCGAGACGGCTATTCGGCGGCGCCGATGCGCTTCCCCAAGCTGGCGCCCGCGGCAATCTTTTCTTTCACGCCGATGATAATCTGGTCGAGCATCTTCCCATTCTCGCGCAGGAAATCCTTCGCGGACTCCCGGCCCTGGCCGATTTGCTGGCCGTCGAACGCCAGCCACGAGCCCTTCTTTTCGATCACGCCAATGTCAGTGGCCACGTCGATGACCGAGCCTTCCTTCGAGATGCCCACGTCGTACATGATGTCGAATTCGGATTCACAAAACGGCGGCGCGACCTTGTTCTTCACGACCTTGGCGCGCACGTGGCTGCCCACCACCTTGCCCGCCGGGTCCTTGATGACATTGATGCGGCGCATGTCGATACGCACGCTCGCATAAAACTTCAGCGCCCGTCCGCCGGGCGTGGTTTCGGGACTGCCAAACATCACCCCGATCTTCTCGCGAATCTGGTTGGTGAAGATGCAGGCTGTCTTGGCCTTGTGGATGCACGAGGTCAGCTTGCGCATCGCCTGGCTCATCAACCGTGCCTGCGCGCCGACGGTGGCATCGCCCATCTGGCCTTCCAATTCCGCGCGTGGCACCAGGGCCGCGACGGAATCGATCACCACCACGTCCACCGCGTTACTGCGGATGAGCGTTTCGGCGATCGTCAGCGCTTCCTCTCCACTGTCGGGCTGGCTGATCAACAAATCATCAAGGTTCACGCCGATGCGTTTGGCGTACGAGGGATCCACCGCATGCTCGACATCCACGAACGCCGCCAACCCGCCCGCGCGCTGCGCGCTGGCGATCACGCTGAGCATCAACGTCGTCTTGCCGCTGCTCTCAGGACCAAACACCTCGGTAACGCGACCGCGCGGGATACCGCCAACGCCGAGCGCCAAATCGAGCGCGAACGCGCCCGTGGGGATCACCGGAATGTCCACGCGCGACGTCTCGTCGCCGAGGCGCATGATGGAGCCGCTGCCGTATTGCTTCTCAATGGCCGCGAGCGCCGCCTGCAGGTTCTTGTCCTTTAGCGCGTCTGCCTTGCTCGCTGCGGATTCCTTTTCCTTGGTTTCAACTTTGACCGACATAGTGAATCTCCTTATTAGTTGTGCGCTCCCAGAGCGTGTGACGAAAGCTTCCGATAAATCGAACCTTCGGGATGAAGTTGGCTCTCGAAAAGATGGATCGCCTCCACCCACAACGTCCCGAAGGCTTTATCTTTAAGGGAATCCATGGCCCTTGTCAACGCAGCGTCCGGCCGCGGCGATCTAATCCGCCCCAGCGTCAGGTGAGCCGAAAACTCGTGGTGGTCCGGGGCAAACCCGAACGGCTGCATGGTGTCATGCACCGCCCGCGCCAGCGCTTGTAACTTCTTCCCGTCATCATCGCATCCAATCCACACCACGCGCGGGCGCTTTTCATCGGGAAACGCCCCTGCGCCCCGCACAGTCACGTCAAAGGGTTGGCGCTGAGCCGCAACCGACCGCAAAGCTGGCGTGATCTTGTCGACGACCGCTTCCCCAATATCACCGAGGAATTGTAACGTAAGATGGAGGTTCGCGACCTTCGTCCACGAAATCTTTACGCCGACAGGCGCTCGTTTCAACAGTGCTTGCGCCTCCTCAATGGCAGTCCGCACGTCGTTGGGAAGGTCGATGGCAATGAACGCGCGCATCATTTCTTGAGGAGCTCGCGCCGCACGGCATCGAGCGCGTATTGCGCAACGAAAAACTTGAAGGTTTCGCGGTCGAAAGCAAGCACGTGGCGGCCGACAGTAGTGCCTTTGGACGTGGCGAAGCCGATATAGACCAGACCCACCGGCTTTTCGGGCGTCCCGCCCGTCGGTCCGGCGATTCCCGTCGTGCTAATGCCGAAGTCTGCGCTGCTGCGCGTGCGGACGCCTTCCGCCATTTCTCGCGCGACCTCCTCACTCACTGCGCCATGTGACGCCAGAGTTTTCTCCGATACACCGAGCAGCCGGATCTTCGATTCGTTCGAGTACGTCACACAACCGTTGATGAAAACCTCACTGGAGCCGCTTACATTCGTGATGCGATTGGCAATCGTCCCGCCCGTGCACGATTCGGCAGTAGTAATCGTCTGGCGGGCTGCCGTCAATATCTTCACCACGACCTCTTCGAGTCTGGCGTCGCCAATGCCATAGATGTTGTCCGCCAAAGCCGTCCGAATTCGCTTCTCGGCTTCATCCGCGGTCGATTTAAGATCGGAGATGATCCGCACCTCGACTTCACCCATCTTCGCGCTATAGCCGAGTTCGAGGTCCGGCAAATCGGCCAAAACGGGAGCGACTTTTTCTTCGACGATTGACTCGGCCAGTCCGACGACCTTGAATGTGCGGCAATCGAACCGCGGTTCTGCGCCAAAGTGCTTCTCCAGGACGGGCAAGACGTATTCCTCGAACATCGGTTTGAGTTCACGCGGGGGACCGGGCAGCAGCAAGACAAGCTTGCCTCCCTCGTCAATGGCCAGGCCGGGGGCGGTGCCATTGGGGTTCGGGAGCACTTGCGCGCCGACAGGCACCAGGGCCTGTACATAAATGGATTCGGGCAAGCGAATCCGCCGCTTGCGAATGCGCTCGACAATGTGGGTCGCGACCGCTTCATCGCGCACAAGTTCGCGGTCCAGCAGTTCCGCGACAACGTCGCGCGTGAAATCGTCGGATGTGGGACCGAGCCCACCGGTGATGATCAGGACATCGCTGCGTTGCAGTGCCTCCCCAATCACGGCCCGCATTTCCGCGCGGTCGTCGGCAACCGCGACCTGACGGTCGAGTCGCAGACCGATGCTGGCAAGTTGACGGGCGATGTAGCCGAGATGCGAGTTGATGGTAAAACCAAGCGTCAGCTCGCTGCCCGTGTTGATGAGTTCCGCCCTCACGCCGGCGAGCCTAGCCAAGCGGTTGGGCAAAGTCAAACGACGCGACGCGTATCACCGGCTTGGCAGCAATTCCTTCGGCAGGTTGACCGGGCGATACTTCGGATCGCCAATCGTGCCACCGACTTTGTACTCGAGCAGCTTGCCGATGAGTGGTGAAATCCACCCGATGCCAGGCCAGGCCCGCAGGAACTGGGCCTCGACCCGAAAGTCCAGTTTGCCGTCGAAACCAAGCTGCCCCCGGCTCTGGGCGGTGAACGCGCCGGCGGCGATTTGCATGTCCTCCGTGCTCACGGCCTGATTGGTGATGGTGAACGAGGCCTGCGCGCGCGTCGCCTTGGTCTTGCCAAGGATCTCCGAGAAGATGCCAAAGATAGGCGCCTGCCAGAGGATGCCATCCGCCACGCTAAGCTGTCCCGTCCCGCCAAGCGCCGCTAAATCGTTTCCACGCCCGCTGATCGTCGCCTGGCCCGTTAGCAACCCTGTGACGGTGCTCTCGCGGTCCTTCGCCGCGCTGAGCAGGTTGCGAACGTCCGCACGATCGACCGAGAACTCGAAGTTGTAGGATGGATCCGCTTCCGAGAAGATGAAGGCGGCGTGGCCTTGCAGTTTGCCGCCGTAGAAATCTGCGTCGAAATCATTGATCTGCATCGTGTTGTTCGTGAACACGAGGGTTGCCTGCGCCCGATCGGCGGTGAACTTCCAGTACGAGAAACCCTCGTTGACGACGTGCGCGGCCCAAGTTGTGTCCGCCGCCTTGTCGAAATCGATCACCCCTCGCGCGTTCGCATCGGTGCGCGGGCCAAACCGGTAAGGCGCCATCGTCCTCACCGCTTTTTCACCCAGCAAACCGGCGATTTCCGAGGGGTTCGCCCTGACCCCCAGATCGAAGTTGACGCGATGCGCATTGAAGTCGGCAAACAACGTGCCGCGGACATCGCCCTCCCGCCGCTCCAGTTGCAAGTCCCGCACATCGAGCCGGCTTTCGCGGAGACGCAACCTGGCGGACGCCCCTTCGAGGCCCACCCCGCGGTAGCTGCAGCGGTGGGCGTCAATCTGCGCGTCGTATGCAAAGGCATCGGGATCGACAAAATCGCCGCTCACCTTCGCGACAATGTGCGGCGGCGTCCCGAACCACGCTGGCTCGACCATCTGCCGCACGTTGTCGATCATCAACGGCAGGAGCTTCGTTGGGTCGAGCGTGCTATCGAACTCGTACGCGAAGTCACTGCTTTCGATGTGGTATTCCCCATGCCCGTCGAGCCGACCTTCCGGCGTGACAATTTCGACACTGCTAAACTTGACCTGCGGGCCGCGGTCTTCAAAGGCAAACTTGATCGAGCGAAATTCGACACCCCGAAAGGTAAGCCCCCCCGTCTGCACGGTGCCCGTCAGTTCGGGCAGACTGCCCGTTTCGGGACTCAGCCGGTAACGTGCCAGGATCTTCGGGTTCTCCTCGACCCGGAGATCGCGCAGCATCGGCCCGGCGTCCTTGATCACCAGCGGAACGATGGCCGCAGGGTCGGTCGTGCTGGACAACGTCACATCGAACTGTCCCATCGCGATGTCATAACGGCCATGAATGTCGATTTCGCCGCCGTACAGTGAGGCTTCACAGTGACGCACTTCGATCGCACCGTCGGTCATCTCAATATCGACACCCGCAGAGACAAGGTGGAGGTCGCGATACTGAAGCTGGCTGCCGCGCAGCTTCGCCACGACATGCCCGGCGAGCGGTTGCGCCAAATCGAGATCAAAATCCAAATCGAGCTGCGGGGGAAGCGTGACCTGAATCTGGTTCAACTCCCGCACGGCCTTTGTGAAGAAGAGAAACTGTCCTCCACCTGTGGGAGCTTTCGCGCTGACGTTGTTAGTTGTGGAGGCGGAACGGGGCTTGATCCGGCCCGAAACGTTCAAGCGAATCCCGCAATAAACACCCGTGAGCCGATCCACCCGAATCGAGCCGTCATCTTCAAATTTGAAAGTGGCGTAGGCATCGCGCGCCGTGAACTTGGCCGGGCCGTTCTCGTCCGGAGGCGTGGGAATGGCAATGACGGCGTTGGCGATGTGGATGGCACGAATGAAGGTCTGCTTGTGGATGAGGCGCTTCACACTGAATCGCAATTCCAACTCGTCGATTTGGGCCAGTGGTTGATCGGGCGTCTTCGCGTCCGCAAACGTCGCATCGGTAGCCACGACCCCGCGAAAGAGATCAAGGCGAATCGAGGTGAACTGGGCGGCGTAGCCCGCCCGTTGCAGCTCGCTCAAAAGCAACTCCTTGAGAAAATCAGGGAACCCATAGAAGTGCAGGTAGCCGAGCGACAGCAGTGAGAGAACCACCACCACCACCAGGAAGCGGACAAAAAGCCTGTACAGAAATCTCACGACGCGTGATTCTTAAACGCACCGTCCCAGCCCGTCAACGTGTTTCCCGGCAACCATCAGCCTCTCTCGGAAAACTTACCATGTTTCCCGCGCGTCCGTCGGAGAATTTCATCGCGACCAAAGCCTTCTCGTAGGCTTCAGCCTGCGTCCGCTCCTGTTCGGCGCACAGCCGAGTCCGACGAGGCGCCGCTGTTGTCTGCGGCAAACGCTGCGCGTTGTATCTCCACAGCAAACGCCGCGAAGCAGTCCTCGCGGCAACCGAACCCAAAACCATCAACAAACGGGCCTTTTTCTGCCTCTGCGGTGCTCAATAGGGCCCCTCTTGTGGCCTCAAATGGGTTCGTTTTTCCAAAACGAACCCATTTAAAAACTCACCTTCCGAAGTTCTAAGTCTTTAGCATGCCGATATATGCGCTCAAAAACCCACTAAATTGAAATGGGTTCGTTTCGCAGAAAGCATGTTTTTCGAGTCCCTATTTTTCCACAAGGAGCGTTGGCCAATAGGCTCACGCTCCAAGCCGCCTACAGGGGCGCAGTCGCGCCGTAGCTTTAGCGAAGGCGGATTCCCTATGTCAAAGAACTGGACCGACTATACCCATCTCCCGATACCGTGTCCAGCAAAAATATTAATTTACGATAGAAGGGCAGGACAAACGGTGTAGCCGCCTCGCTCTGTCGAGGCGCCGGTTGAGCGTATTCCCCGTCTTGGAGGGGATAAAGGGGTGCCCGTCACACTGTGGAAAACCTTTCACCCAACATATCCGGCGAACCAGAGATACCTCGAGTGCGGAAGACGGCAAGTCAAGAACCTGACACGGTAGTCACTGTTTGCCCGGCGCATTCGTCGGTGCTGGCGCTGCTGCCGGCAACGTAGTAACCGAGCCCGTGGGCGGGGCGGCGGTTGCAGGTGAAATGTCCGTCGTGACGGATGTGGGTGATTGATTGGGCTGCGTGACAACGTCTCGCGACAACGTATTCGCCCGGCTCGTCCAGATCGTGAAAACCAGCGGTGGATCGCTCCAGAAGGCGTACTGCCTCTCGACATCCTGCGGCTTGCCAAGCGTGAGGGTATACGTCTTGTCGCCCACCGTCGCGGCGAGCGTTGCCTCGGGTTGGTCGAGCCCATACTCGGCCAGGTTGTCACGTCCTTCATGCACAAACTCCTCGGCGGGCAACGCCGCCAATTCGTCGAGCAAGCGTTGCAGCGCGTCGTTGTCGATCACCCCTTGGCCCGGCTCAACCAGCTTCCATTTCTTGTCGGCGTCACGTTGCAGAGCCACCTTCCCCGACCTCTTCTCAATCGTCAACTTCGCAATCTGGTCCGCTTTCAAATCGGCCAACTCCCGCGTGCGGAGCGTGAGATAGTTCGCTGGCAACCAGCCAACGATGTTGGTGTCTACGCCATAGACGAATGGCTCGTCAACCCGCTTCACGAAGCGGACGGCATTCGACGCGCCCAGCGCACCGACCAGCAGTTGCGCCAGCAAATTTGTCCCATCCCCGCGCAGGGTCACGGTCGCCAGCGGCGCCGCCAACCCGTATTTGTCCAGATCGGTCGCCACGTCTGCGGTGAACTGCCGGGCGCTCAAACCACCGAGGCGTCTTAACAACTGCTGCATCGCGGTATCGTCCGCGGCGACGGCAACCGGTGTGGCGATCCTCCATGTTGAATCGGTATGCACGAGAGAAATCTTGTCTGTGCCATGGAGCACTTCGATCCCGCGCACGTCGCCCTCCGAAAACACCAGCACCTGCGAATCGCGCAACTCGTTGGCTTGGACCGCGAACTTCTGCACGCTGGCGGCGGGCACGGTATAGATCGAGTCGGCGCTCTTGAGTTTTGCGTACACTTTGCCCGGATCGTTGGTCGAGGCGCGGCCCATCTGCAACGTCTTGCCCGATTCACCCGTCCACACCGTGACTTCGCGCTCCGGCTCATCGAGTTGGTAAGTGTGGATGTCCTTCGGGTCTTCGCTGACGAAGTCGGTCACGCGCAGCCCGCTCAAATCGGAGAGCAGTTCGCTGACTTTGCGCGGGTCGGCACGGGCAGCGAGCGGACGTGTCAACGCCCAACGCGGTTCCGCATTCGTGGTGACTGCCGATTTCGCCAATTCGATCACGCGGTCGGAACTCTTGATCTCGACGCGCGTGGCGGATGCAGGCTGAAAGTCGATAACGGTGCGGTCGCGCAGGTCGTCCAGAGTGCGGTCCAAACGCTCATAAATCGACTTCGGCACAACGAGCACATCTTTCTTACCCTGCAACTGGGCGTAGACCGCGTCCTTCGTTGGCGTCTCGCTGCCGACGAGCAGGATCACGCTCCCCTTTTTGTTCCGCAACGTCAGGCGGACACGCGGATTCTGCAACCCGAAGTCCTTTGGGGTCAATTCCTTAAGTTCTTTCTCGGTAATCGAACGGTTGCGCTCGGCGAATTCCAGTTCGTCCAGAATCGAGCTGACCGTGCTGTAATTGGCGCGGACATCGAGCGGCTGTTTGATTTGCCATTGGTCACCCGATCTTTCGAGCGTGTAAACGTGGTTCGTCAAATCGATCTTCAAGCCGATGATGTCCTTCGACTGGAAATCGAGAACGCGCTTGCTCTTGGCCTGCCACTCCTGGGTGGAAGTGCCCTGATAGTAATCAACGGCGACCAGCCCGCCAACCACCAGGGCAAAAAGAACCAAACCCAATGTTGTGCGCGATTTCATATCCAATCATTCATCATTTTCGGACCCGTGAAACATCCCGTCGCTTCCCATCAGGTCCTTCGCTTCACTGCGGAGGACGACCTTAAGAGAGGCCGTCACTTGCGGCGGCTCAGCCAGACCACCATGCCGATAATCGCCACGAGTAGCGGCAACCCGCCAATCACGAGCGTATAGACGGCATGCTGCTGGCTCGGCGACATATCGAGTCGGAATTCATCGGGCACTTTCGGGCTGACGGCCATCAATTGCTCGCGCTGGAGCAGCCAGTTCAGCGAGTTCATGAAGAAATCGAGATTGCCGCCGCCGAGGCTGCTATTGTCCACAAACCGCGAAGTGCCGATGACCACTAGGCGCGTGACCCCGATGTCCACGTCCACCCCGTGCGGCTTGCCCGTCTCGACCGCCACCGCCAGCGGGAGCGGCCCCGCAATGTCCGTCGCGGGGTCGAAGGTCGCATGCTCCGTGTCCGGATCGGTCTCACCCCAATAAGGGGGAGCCGCCTTTGCCAACTCGGTGACCCGCAGTTGGCCCGGCGTCCCGCCTTCCGGCTGTGATAAGCGGCGCACCGACCGCGCGTAGGGGAATTCCGTGTTCGTGTCGGCAAGCTTGGCGGTAATTGGATGCGCGGCGTAATCGGCGGCCACGGCGTTGACATCAAGCATCTGCGTGCCAAGCAACACCCCCGCCTGGCGCATCGCCAGGTCGTCGTCCACCTGTACACCCCAACGCTTGAGAAATGCCTCGAGACCGGTCTGGGTGTGAGGGTCGAGCATGATAATCAGGCGGCCTTTGCCTTTCAGGTGCTGCTCCAGCGCGTTCAATTCGGAGGGTGCAAACGCCTTGCGCGGGCCGGCAATGACAATCGCGCCTGCATCCGTCGGCAACGCCTGGTTCTCCAGTAGATTCCATTTCTGCACGCTGATGTTGTCACGCTTGATGTAGCGCGAGAGTTCCGAATAGCCCTCGCGTTGGTCGAAATCCTCGGGATCACGCTCGCCGTGGCCGGTCAGGAAATAGACTTTGGGCGACTCTTCTTCCGTCACGGTCTGGATCGCGGAAAGAAACAGGCCTTCCCCCTTGAACGCCTTGACGCGGCTTTCACCCATCTCCTGGCTTTGGGTATCGAGATCGACCATTTCGTCGAGCCGCACGTATTTGTGATGCCCGCGACTGGCGAAAATGATGACATCCGGGGAGTCAAGACTGTACTGCTTGACGAGTTGTTGCGCGCGCGCCAGGTCGCGTTGCGGATCGACGTATTCCACGTGCAGCTTCTCTTTGCCGTAAAATTGAAATTCCTTCAGCAGGTTGCGGACATCATCGAGGATCTTCTCGACGTAATTGCGATGGTCGTTGGGCGGCAGGAAGACCACCACGTCGAGCGGGTCCCGCAAACACGCGAGTACCTGCCTGGTTTTCCCGGCCAGTTGGTAGTAACCCGCCTTCGTCCAGTCGAAGCGCACGTAATGCCGTGACGCCAGCCAGTTGACCATGGCCACGACCGCCAGCAGCGCGACGATCTGCACCAGGACGTTGGCGCCAATCACCACCCGCCGGTGGCGCAGCGTCGGGGGTTTGTCGTCTCGCGGGGTCTCGCTCGCCACAGCCGCTACCTCCACTTCCTGGATTCGACCACGCGGGTCGTCACGAATAACGCCAGCACTGTGCCGCTCGCGTATAGCACCAGTGGCCGCAGGTCCACCACGCCCCGTTGGAAGTCATTCATCTGCTCGAAGGCCGACAGGAATTCAAAAACTTTCCCGGCGGTTGTCCCGCGTGTGAAATAATAACCGAACCAGATCGCGATCAGGTACAGGAACAGCAGGGCAAATGCGATCAAGAAGGCCGCCACTTGATTCCGGGTCAGGGCGGAAGCCACCAGTCCGACCGCGATCAGAAACTGTCCGATCACCACGATCCCCAGGTATCCGCTGAAGATCGGGCCGAGATCCAGCGCGGTTTGTCCTCCTGAGAAATGCCGCAGGATTACGATGTACAACCCCGTCGCCGCCCACATCAGCGTGTACAACGCCACCGCCCCCAGCCATTTCGCCAGGACCACTTCAAAATCCGTCACCGGCGCCGTCATCAACATTTCGAGCGTGCCGGCCCGCTTTTCTTCCGCCAGCAACCGCATCGTGATCGCCGGCACAAGAAACAGCGACGGCAACCAAAACCAACTGAAAAAACCCTCCATCACCGTCAGTTGCGTTGACCCCCGCGAGAGCAGCTCGCCGACAATCGAGACGAAGCTGACCCCCATCACCACGAGGAAAAACATGATGACGATGTACCCCAGAACCGACGCGAAATACGCGTTCAATTCTCGTCGCAACAAGGCCGGCACATTCCTCATCGCAGCACGCTCCTCCGCTGCTCGCGCCGCTCCTCTTCCGCCTCGTCTTCTTCGCGCGTAATTTGGACAAAGATGTCCTCCAGCGTCGTCCGTGTCCGCGTCAGTTCGCGCAACGTCCATCCGTTACTCGCCACGGTCTGGTAAATTTTCTCGCGTGGATCGATCCCCGGCTTCGGCGTCACCGCCACGCGCACGTAACCATCCTCGATGAGCTTGACACTGATCGATTCCACGCCCTCGACCGCGCGCATCCTGGCCTGCACTTCCGAACCGGGACCGCGCACCTCCACCTGGATCAGCCCGCCCGCATGCAGCGTCTTCATTAAATTGTCCGGCGTGTCCGAGGCCAGGATGCGTCCGTGGTGGATAATGATCACCCGATTGCAGGTCATCTCCACTTCCGGCAGGATGTGCGTCGAAAGTAATATGGTGTGCCGCTTGCCAAGATCCTTGATCAGTTGACGCACCTGGCGAATCTGCACGGGGTCGAGACCGATCGTCGGCTCGTCCAGAATCAGCAGATCCGGCTCGGCCAACAGCGCGTCCGCCAGGCCGACGCGTTGGCGATACCCTTTCGAGAGCTGGCCGATGATGCGGTGCGAAACATCCTTGAGGCCGCACATCTCCAGGACTTCCGGGATGCGTTCCTTGCGCTCGGCGCGCGGCAGGCGCTTGAGTTTCGAGCGGAACTTTAGGTATTCGCTCACGCGCATGTCCACGTAGAGCGGGTTGTTCTCCGGCATGTACCCCACCCGCTCGCGGACTTCGAGGGAGTTCTCGAACACGTCCAGCCCCGCCACCTCGACCCGTCCCGAGGTCGCGGGAATGAAGCCCGTCAAAATGCGCATCGTCGTGCTCTTGCCCGCGCCGTTGGGACCGAGAAATCCGACAATCTCCCCGCGTTCCACCTCGAAGGAAACGCCATTCAACGCGGTGACGCCCGCGTAGCGCTTCGTCAGGTTCTCTACTTTGATCATCGGTTGCATAACACAGCCAGAAAGCGCTCCCGAAATCCGGTAACTTCCTCCTTTACCTCTTCGATCAGGAAAGCACCAGAGTTTCTAGCATATCCGCATAGACATTGGCAAGGCGCGGAATGTTCAACAGGGAGAAGCGAGTACAGGCCTTGAAGCCTGTCCTGGCGGGGTCACGGCAACATCGAAGATGATTACTGCCTGGCCTCTTCGAGGAACGGCCAAACCTGACGCGGCAATTGCCAAATTCTCACGGACCCGTCCGCGCTGCTGCTGGCAAGATCGTGACCGTCCGGGCTCACGGCGACGCTCGTCACCGCCGCGGTATGTCCGCTGAACGTGCGAAATTCCTTCCCCGTGCCCAGATCCCACACCTTGATCGTTCCGTCTTCGCTCGCGCTGACCGCGAAGCGTCCGTCGTGGGTGAACGCCACGCTCCGCACCGGCTGGCTGTGTCCGTCAAACTGCTGGACTTCGCGTCCACTGGCAAGGTTCCACAGCTTCACCGCCTTGTCCCGGCTGCCGCTCAAACCGAATCGGCCATCGGGACTAAACGCCACACTCGTCACATCCGCCAGTCCGTTGCGGAAGGAGCGCACCTCCTGGCCCTTCGCTACATCCCACAGTTTCAGGGAATCATCCTCGCTCCCACTCAGTGAGAAATTTCCATCCGGGCTGAATGCAACGCTCGTCACCCGCCAGCCATGTCCCGTAAACGCGCGCACGCGCTCCAGTTTCGGCAAGGCCCACAGCTTCACTTGATTGTCGTCAGCTGCGCTCACGGCGAATTTCCCGTCCGGACTGAACGCCACGCCGGTCACCTTCCAGCCCAGGTTTTCCGTCGCGCGCAGTTCGTGCCCCGACGCGACTTCCCAGAGCCGCAATGTGCTGTCGCTGCTGCCGCTCAGCGCCTCGCCGCCATCCGGGCTGAACGCGACGCTCGTGACGATGCCGCGATGTCCGGTGAACGTACGCAACTCCTTGCCGCTCGCTGCATCCCACAACTTCAATGTCTGGTCCTCGCTGCCGCTGAGGACAAACTTGCCGTCCGGGCTGTAGGCGACAGCGGTTACAGCGCCTTTGTGTCCTGTGAACGCGTGCAACTCGCCGCCGTATTCGACCAAGATCTTCTGGAGCAATTCCTTCGCTTGCGGTTGATTCGGACTCGTAGCGTCCGCGCGCGCTGCCAGTAGCGCCGCGGTGTCGTAGTTTTTCTGTTGCACCGCTTGCTCCGCCAGCGCGAGCAATGTGGTGGCTTCGGCACGATCAACTTCGGTCAGTAGCGCTTTCGACCGCGCACAGCGCGCGATACCACGCGCCTGGCCGAATTTCCCTGCGCTCATCGACTCCCGGGTGGCGGCAGTCAAGGCGCGCAGAACCGCCGGCTGCACCACGAGTACGTCGAGCGCGTGTTGACCTCCCAGATTCGCACGGCCAAGTTGCAGCTTCCGATCTCGCGTCTCACTCGCGGCCGCAACCCACAGATGCTGTCCGTCGCAGGCGACGACAAATTGCTCGGCGCGGAGCCGTTTGATGACCACCTTCCCCGCGTGATCGGTCGTGGAGGCATCCATCTCGCCTGCGGGTTTGAGTGCCCTAAAGAAATCGCCATAGCGCGCTTCGGGAATTCCGGCCGAAAGATCTTCACTGGAAGCCAGTGGGACGATCGCCCTGGCGGCTGCCTGGTCGTCGACAATCTTCACCGGAACCCTGGCGACCGACGTGTCCGCCGCTTGCAGGCTGATTTCAACGGGCCGGGCGGATTCTTCGACCTTCTTCTGGACGCAACCGAAGGCGCAGAGAACAATCCACACACAAACGAATTTCACAGAGTGTTGGCTCATCCACCATATAATGAGCAACGAATATGCCAGCAGAAGCCGCAGTGTTGGAATATTATGGGCTTATCGGTCGCCGCCGCCAGGATTCTCGGCGGCCGCTTCCCAAAACTGGAGAAACTCCCGGGCTTGTTCAGAATTGTGCAGGCTGGCGAACTTCGCCACCTGACGGCCCACGGCCTTCAACCGTCTCTCAATCGCCTCGTCTTTGCACTTGCCTTTCTCGTCAAAGACCTCGTCCACGTTCGCCACCGCCGCCTGCTCGGGCACCACCCACGCGTGCAACGCCCGCCCCACACTGCGTAGCGCGCTCAGTGCGCCGAACGCTCCCATGTTGCCGCCCGAGACGCCGACCAGCCCGATCATCTTGCCCTCGAACTCGTCGAAGCCCATCAAGTCGAGCGCGTTCTTCAGCACACCGCTGTAGCCTCCGTGATACTCCGGTGTGGCGAGCAGGATGCCCTGGGCGCGCTTCACCTCATCGCACAAGCGCACCACATCCTTTGGCAGGTCGTTGCCGCGGTCGCCGCCATCGCAGAAGACGAGTTGATAATCGCGCAGGTCGATCAACTGTGCCTCCGCCCCCGCTTCCTCCGCGCCGCGCAACGCCACCTTCAGCGCCATGCGTGTGTAGCTCTCCTTGCGCAAACTGCCACAGATTCCCACGACACGAACTCTGTCCGCTGCTTTGGCTGCCATAGTGTGCCTTCCTTCGCTACCGCGATTTTAGCGAGACGTTTGCCGTCTGTTGCAGAACGACGTTGCCGCGACGTTCGGTGACGACCACCGCCATGCTCACCATGTCGTCCGCCTTCACGTCCTCCAGTTGTTCGGCCACGCGATCCATCGACGCGACTCCCTCGCCGGCGACTTGCGTGATCACAATCCCGCGCTGGAACTGCGCTACCGCGCCGGGGCTGCCCGGCTGCACGTCGGCCACGAGCAAGCCCGGCGTAAACGGGATGCCCAGTCCCTGCGCCATGTCGCGCGTGAGTGTCTGGACTTGCACGCCGAACTTCTTGAGCATCAAATCTCTCACCGACAATACCGGGAGAGCTGTAAGTTTTACGGCAAGGGACTTCGCCGTCCCTCCCCGCTCGATATCGAACGTCACCACGTCACCGGCCTTCTTGTGAATGAGCCAGCGCTGGAGGGACAATACGCCCGTGACTTCCTGCCCATCAAACGCCACCACCTTGTCCTTCTTTTGCACCCCTGCTAACGCCGCGGGGCTGTTGGCCTGCACATCGGTTACTACGATCCGGCCGTCCTCCCGCGCAAACCGCGCCCCGAACCAGAGACGCGAACGCTTCTCGGGTGTAAACCACGTCGCCAGAAGATTCGCAACGCGCCGGGCGGGTATTGCAAAGCCAATGCCTTGGGCCTGTGAGAGGATTGCCATGTTAATGCCGACGAGTTGTCCACGCGTATTGATGAGTGGTCCGCCCGAGTTGCCGGGGTTGATCGCCGCGTCGGTCTGCAACACGTCTTCAAACTGGGGGTTCTCGGGCGGCCAACTGCGATCTTTCGCGCTGATGACCCCTTTGGTCACCGTGTGGTCGAACCCGAATGGATCGCCGATGGCCACTACCGTCTCCCCCAGCATTGTTTGGCCTTCACTGGCGATCTCGACGGCCGTCAACGGCTTCTTCGGCTGGATCCTCAGTAACGCCAGGTCATTTTTGTCGTCTCCGCTCACGTATTGGGCGTCGTAATGCGATCCGTCGGCGAGGATGACGTTGATTTTCGTCGCGCGTTGCACGACATGCCAATTGGTGATGATCCAGCCGTCTTCGTCCACGATCACGCCCGAGCCGAGGCTCTGGACGCCCTGGATCTGCGGGCGGCGCGGCTGGCGAAAGAATTGTTGAAACAGCTCTTCGAAGGGATCGTTGAATTCCCGCTCGACGAGTCGTTCCGTACTGATGTTGACGACTGCCGGAAGAACCTTTTGCACCGCGAGAACAACCGGATCGCGCGCCGCGTCGGACGTGGGCTCATTAACCGGCGGCGCCGCCTGTGCGCCGAAAGCGGAACAAAGGCCGACGGCCAGCCACAGGCAAAATCCAGTTCGCATTTTCATCACGCCGCAGTATATTCCACTATCATTCGGTGAGGCAAGTAATGGCATTGACCCGCTACGGCGAACTACGCAACCGATTAATGCGCCAAAATTCTCCGAACGCCTTCGCGCCGACTGTCCTGCGCGATGCCGACAGCAACTACGTCCCCATCCCCATCAGCGAACGACTCGTGCAGTGCATCTGGTACGACCAGCGGCTGAAACTCGACGCGCTGCAGACGACCGATGGCCGCCCGGTGCGCATCGTTTTCCAGGGCTGGTGGAACCTCGAAGCCGGCCCCGACTTTCGTCATGCGACGGTCCAGATTGGCGACGAAGCGGAGCGCACCGGCGATATTGAGTTGCATCTGCGCGCCGAGGATTGGAATCATCACGGGCACGAACACGACGCGCATTTCAACGATGTAATCCTCCACGTCGTCCTCTGGGAAGCCGGCAGCCAACACGTCCCGCAGACGCGCGCCGGCCAGATCATTCCGCAGATTGTTATCCAACATCAGTTGGACACCGCGCTGGAGCAACTGTACGACGAGATCGACCTCGATTCCTATCCGCACAACGCCGGCAATCATCACGGCCAGTGCGCGCAAGTGCTGCGCGCGCTGTCCACCGGCTCGCTCGCCGCGATGCTCGATGCCGCGGGAGATGAACGGTTCGCCGCCAAAGCGCGGCGTTTCACGCGCTGGATTCATCGTGGCGGCCCGGAACAGGCCTTCTACGAGGGCTGGATGGAAGCGCTCGGCTATAAGACAAACAAGCTGGCGTTTCGTACTCTGGCGCAGCGGGCGCCGCTGGCGGAGTTGAACGACCAGCGCTCGCAACTGGCCCCGATTCTCTTCGGCCTAGCCAACTTCCTGCCGACCGGTGTGCCGCAGTCGCGCGGTTCGGCGGCGGCGCGCTATGTCAAGCGGCTCTGGAACGCGTGGTGGAAACTCCGCCCGGATTTCCAGGAGCGAATTCTTTCACCGGAAACGTGGCGGTTCGGCGGCGTGAGACCGGCGAACCATCCGCACCGGCGCCTCGGCGCAGCAGTCGCCTTGCTGAAGAAACATCCGCGCTTCATGGAGAAAGTTGTCGGCGCGATCCAAAGCGGCGGCGATCCCGTGAAGTTGTTTTCCGAAATCCGCGACGATTATTGGAGTCATCACTTCTCGTTGGGCAGCAAGACGCAGTCGCGAGCGAGTGAATTGATCGGCGAGAGCCGCGCGCGGGAGATCGTCGCCAACATCGTGCTGCCGTTCGTCGCCGCCTACGCGGAGCATGATGGCGACCGCAAGCTTTTCGAGACCGCGAAAGCCCGCTACGCGGGGCTGCCCGCCGCGCCGTCGAACAGCATCATCCGCCTGGCAAGCTGTCAGCTTTTCGAACAGCCATCATCTGCCCGCCGTTACATCAGGACCACCCGCCAGCAGCAGGGCTTGATGCAAATCTTCCAGGACTTCTGTCTCAACGATAAATCCGCCTGCCGTCAATGCCAGTTCCCCGACCTGGTCCGCCAGTGGGCCGCGCCTCATTCTGAGCCGTAGCGGCGGCCTCAACGTGAATAGTGTGCGTGCCACCAAAACCAGGCCGCAACCGCAACCACGGCAAGCGCAAGCAACCCGAGCGCCGCAACGGTCACAGGGCCGACGTGTTTCGGTCGGATCTGGCCGAGGGTCGATCTTCCGACCTTGACGGGTGGAAAGAGTTTGCGGTCGAGTACCTCGGCAGCATCGGCCACTTCGCCCGGCGAAGCAAACTGCTTGTGGCCCTCCCTGACCATCATGTTCTCGACGAGCTCGCTGATGGATTTGCTCACCGGAGCGATGTCATTGGCAAGGGTGGCAATCATCACGGCGAGACTCAACACGTCCTCGCGGGGCGACTGACTGGGTTGCACCTCGACGGGTTCGACGTTGATGAGCTTGACGGTGCCGTCGGCATTCGTCAGCACGTTCTTGTCCTGCGGCGGCTGGTGGGGAATCTGGCGCTGCCAAAAGAAATCCAGCGCGCGCGCCACGCCGACGATCGCCAGCAGAAGGCGATGTTCGTCCACCCCGCCGTCCTTGCGCAGGAACTGCGGCAGCGGCGGGCCGTCCATGTATTCCATCGCGCAAAAATAAACGCCCTCCGCTTGCCCGGCTTCATACACGGCCACCAGATGCGGGTGAACGAGCGCCGCGTCGGTGCGGGATTCCTCAAGAAAGTGGTTGGTCTTCCCGGGCAGGCCCGCCAGCTCGGGTGAGAGGATGCGTACCGCGACCGTGCGGTTGGTCGATCTCTGGATCGCGCGATAGACTTTGCCCCAGCGGCTGATGCCGATCTCTTCCTGAAGCTCGTACGCGCGAAGCGTCCGGCCAATGAGCGGGTCTGGCGCGGGCGTTGGCTCCATCACGACGCGCCTCCCAGCAGTGGAAGAGGAGCCAGCGGGCGCAGCGACGGCGGTGCGGCGGCGATGTCCTGCATCTGTTTGCGAAAGTACGTGCGCACCACGAAACCGACGAATTCGCGCGGCGCACCGGGAAAACGAACGGTGAACAACTTGGTCGAGAAATTTTCCCACTGCGGAATCGGCAACCAGATCGGTTCACGCCAGACAACGCTCGATCCCGTGCCAGCCAGGGCGGCGAACTGGACGCAGATGGCGACCGCGCCCGTGTTTAGTTCGCGCTCGCCAACCTGTGCCTTGGCTTGAATGGTGATGTTCACCGCGCCGCCACTTTCGCTCCGATCCACACGCGCAATGCGGATCATGCGATTCCACACGGCCGGCTCGGCAACCGGCGGTGCCGACACGACTGCCGCCACCGGCGGGCGCGGCTCATTCAATGCCGCCGGATTGGTTGTCATTGGCTCGGCAGGCGCCGCCGTCGTCTGATCCGGGTGCGTGACCAGGGCCGTTTCCAGCTTCACCTTCCTTGGCCGCTCCTCGGAGAACATCGAACGGAGCAACGCGACCTGGCCGCCGATCACCAGCAGGACGATGGTAATCGCGAGGGCCTGGAGCAGGTCGACGGGATGACGCTGTTGTTTGCCGCCAGTGCCGTGAACAATTTCAAAGCGAATGCGCGCCCCACCGACCTCGAGTTCGTCGCCAGAAGCCAGGCGGCTCTCCCTGACCGGCTTGCCGTTGATGCAAACGCCGCCGACGCTGTCCAGATCGTGGAGGTAGTAGCCGTCCGTGTGGCGTTCGATGGCGGCGTGCCGGCCGCTCACGCCGGCTTCGACAAGCTGAACGTTGCAGGCCGCGTCGCGACCGATGACGACCGACGGCAGCTCAACGACCACCGGTTCCTTCGGCGCGGCACGATTCTGAAACACCAAACGGTACATGACGTCGCCGCCAATGATACCACAGCTTGGCGGCGCGCCCACGGTTTTTCAGTGTGGATATTCCTCCACGCTCTGGATAGAGTACCCGGGCTGATGGAATTCCGTTGCCAGAATTGCGGCCATCGCATCGTCCTCAAGGCGTCGCCGACCGCGCCCGAGGTCGAATGTCCATCCTGTGGCGTGCTCGTGCGATCGCCCCGGGTGCCGAGGGCTAGTCGCCTGCCCGAAGACGAAGGCCCCCTGCAACCAAGCGAGCAGACGTTGCGGCGCATCTTCGAACCCATCCCGCGCCCATTCGCGTACCTCGTCGGCGGGGTGATCGTCCTGGCGGTGCTTGCGCCGTTTTGGATTTACCTGCTGAAAGAACGCGTCGTGCACCGAGCACCTTTGTTGAGCGATGACGCCAGCTCGATATCCGTGCCACCGCCGGTGGAGACCAATGGTTTCCCACCGGTGCTCGAAGAACTCCACCCGGAATCGACCAGCAAGATTGATGAGTTTCAGGGGATCCGCCTCAACTCTAACCGCGAAGATTTCCAGCGCCGCTTCAATCTGCTGCTGCAAAATACCCGGGGTATGGAGCCCGAGATTTATGAAGCGGGTCGCGACGGTGACGTTGACAATGTGGTGCTGCACTTCTACAACAACTCGCTCAAGGAATTCTGGGTGGAGATGCGCGAGCGTCGCGTCGTGCCGGACCAGATCGAGAAGGAACTGCGGGAGCAGTTCGGCGAACCCAAAGAACGCACGGCGCGTTCGGGCGGACAAGGCGATGCGGGGCTCGGGTCCAGTTTGTCCAACGCCACCGGTATGGTGAACGCCGGCAGTGAGCGGGAGAGGAAGCTGGCGGAGTTTCCCTACCGGGTCGCGTTCACCTGGCTGGATGACGAGACGCGCGCCGAGGCCACCATCTACTATACTTCCGTCAGGCCGGCGTTGTGTTCGTCGTTGCTGACCCTGCATGCCACTGCCGCGCGCTGGCTGGATAACAACCGTCCGCACATCGGCTCGGTTGTCGCTCCGGCGCCACCGGCGACCGGCAGCATGCTCGAGAAGACCAACGAAGCGGCCGAGCCCGTAACCCAGTCGCCGAGGAAATTGTTCCCGTAAGACCCGCCCGTCTCGTCGTACCCCGCACGAATTGGGGGACTTCACCGATCGTATTGCACGAGGACGTTGGCCAGCGTGATCAGCACGCCGCCGACGAACAGGTTCCACGTCACTGATTCGTTCGCGTAGGCAAATGTGCCGAGACGCGCCAGGAATGCCGGTGCGAACAACGCGTAGAGACTCGCGAACACCGGCTCGGCGCAATAGATCAAACCCGCCTGCGTCGGCTGCAGGTGCGGTTGCCACACGTTCATCAGCGTGTAGGCCACCAGCGTGGAGGCGCCCAGCAGCACGAGCAACATCACGGACATGCCGGGGGAAAGATAAATGCGCCACCAGCCGACCTGCCCGGGCGCCTGCCAGGCGGCCACCGGCAAGAGAATGACGGCCATCGACGTAAACATCACCACAGTCGCGCGCAACTTGTCGGCGGACGCGAATTCACGGTCGTCGAGCCACAGGATGTTTCCCGTGAATAGTACTGCGGCCAGCAACGTCAGCCATTCGCCGCGCCCGAGTCGCCAATCGTTCCACCGCAACCCGCACAGCACGCCCATGCCCACGATCACCAGGGCGCAACAAGAGCACAGCAACAGCGATGGCCGGCGGCGCTGCCACAACACGACCCACAGCGGCAACAGCAGCACATAGAATTGTGTGAGGAATGCCGACGTGGACGCGAGCGTCTGGCTCAGCGCCGCCATCTGAAAAAGTGTGCCGGTTCCGGCGAAGAACCCGAGCCCCACGCCAAGTTTCAGGTCGAGTCGCGTAAATCCCTGCATGCGCGGCGCGAAGATCAGCGCCAACACAATGGCCGCGAGCCCAAAGCGCACCGTCGAAGTCTGCGCCGTGATGAACCACACGCTCGCGCCGGGCAGCAACCGCTGTTGCAGCAGCACCAGCCCTTTCATCAATGGGAAACTCATCCCCCAGCAGACTGTCGCCAGCAAGAGCATCCAGACCGCCCGTAATCGTTTGCGCTCCTCCACGTGCGTGAGGCTAGCGAAACGGGCCACGCGCGGCAACTCATTCATCGCGTCGTTCATGTCTGATCAGTCCAATACTTGCGGGCGCTTCGCTGCCCTGTTACACTCCCGCTCCGCATGCCCCCAGTCGCCAAAACCAGAACGCCAGTGTCCCGCCCGAAACGCGCGGCGCGGAATCCGCGCCCGACGAACGGTGAGCACGAGGAAGAGTTGAAGATTCTTTTCGTCTCGTCCGAGTGCGTGCCGTTTGCGAAAGTCGGCGGCCTCGCCGACGTGGCCGGTGGCTTGTCGAAGGCGTTGCGGCGGCTGGGTCACGACGTGCGCATCATCCTCCCGCTCTATTCGCTCATCGATCGCGCCCTGCACGGCATCAAGTTCGTCGGCCCCGCCTGCGTGCACATGGGTGCCGGCGTGGAGCATTGGATCGGGTTGCACACCGCCACCCTCGACGGGGAAGTGCCGGTGTGGTTCGTGGAATATGACGCCTACTTCGGGCGGCCGGGCATCTACGACGGGCCGACGGGCCATTATATGGACAACGCATTTCGCTTCGCGTTCTTGTCGAAGGCGGCCCTGCAGATCTGCAAGGACCAGAATTTCATCCCGCACATCATGCATGCCCATGATTGGCCGACTGCGACCGTGCCGGTGTTTCTGAAAACTTGGGACCGGGTTCTCTCGCCGCTGTCGAACACAGCCAGCGTGCTGACGATCCACAATATCGGCTACCAGGGCGTCTACAACGCGAACGTCATGCCGTATCTCGGCCTGGGCCCGGAACACTTCACGCCCGACAAGTTTGAGGACCACGGCAAGGCCAACCTCCTCAAGGCGGGCGTTTCGTTCGCCGATGCGTTGACGACCGTCTCGCCGACACACGCAAAGGAAATCGTCGAGCCCGTGGGCGGCATGGGCCTCGCCATGTTCCTCAACAATCGCCGCGCCGATCTCTTCGGCATCCTCAACGGCGTGGATTATTCCCAGTGGAATCCCGCGACCGACAAATACATCTCCGCACACTTCACGGCGAATGACCTCCGCGGCAAAGCGGCCTGCAAAACCGCGCTCCAAAACCATTTTCACCTCGAAGAACGCGCCGATGTCCCGCTGTTCGGTGTCGTCAGCCGCTTTGTCAATCAGAAAGGATTCAGCCTCCTGCGCGAGGCGCTGCCCCCCGCTCTCGACAACATGGTCATGCAATTCGTGGTCCTCGGCAACGGCGATGCGGACACCGAGAACTTCTTTCGCTTCCTGCGCGGGGCGTATCCGGGTCGCGTGGGCGCGCACATCGGGTTCTCCGCCGAACTCAGCCATCTCATCGAGGCGGGCTGTGATTTCTTCCTCATGCCATCGCTCTACGAACCCTGCGGTCTCAACCAGATTTACTCCCTCAAATACGGCACGCTCCCCGTCGTCCGCGCCACGGGCGGCCTCGACGACACCGTGCACAATTACGACGAAGCGAGCGGCAACGGCACGGGGTTCAAATTCTGGGAACCCTCTGGTCGCGCGCTGTACTACTGCATCGGCTGGGCCGTCGCGACCTGGTTCGACCGACCCCAACACATCATCCAACTGCGCCAACAGGCAATGGCCCAGAATTTCGACTGGCCCGTCTCGGCGCAGCACTACGTTGACGTATATCGACACGCGTTGCGGCTGAAACTGGCCGCCCCAGCATAGGCGGACCGCATCCGTCGGCAGTATCCAGATCACCGATATTTCCCTCTCTTTTTGACCTCAAAAAGGCGTTTCGGCTGCAATTTACCCTCTAAATACCGCCCAAATTGGGTTCGTTTTCCCAAAACGAACCCACCTGCAAACGCTGCTGCAAACGACATAAGTTTTTGTAAATAAAAGTGATACATTGAAAATGGTCTCACAAAACGGTGGGTTCGTTTCGCAGAAACATATGTATGGGCCCGAGCTGCGCACAGCAGCGAGTCGCGCCATAGCACGAAGTGCGACGGCGGATGCCGCGAATCCTTTTCGGGGTTGGCATTTCAGCGTTCAATGTTGATCCGTTTCCCCGACTCTACCCATCCCATTTCACGGTGTCCAGCAAAAAGTATCAATTTACGATAATCAAGAATGTTCTCCTCCCTGGAGGGGACGAAGGGGTGGGTACTCTGGGGTGTAACACCGCACACCCGCCATTTCCGGGTCATACGAGGACGTGAAGTGCGGCATACCGATGGGCTGTTCCCGGTCGCCGCTAATGGGGCGGTCTACCTCCAGCCGTCGGACGCCACTTTATTGGTCAGGGTGGTGAAGCCACTCCGCCGTTGGTAAAGTGGATGTCATCCAACTCTATATTCGAGATCGCAGTGGTACTCAAAACCTCGAAGAACTGGCTGACCGCGCTCAGGTCAACTTCCGGGGCAAAGTCGGACATCGGTATGCTGACGACATGCCAGTTACCGTCCCGAACAAATCCGTAGGGATCGCTGCCCGACCCCCCAAAGTTGATCCATTTCTGCCCCACCCCGTCGATGTTGCCGCTCTTCATGCCGAGCATGAACGGCGTGGTGCTGGTGGTCTTCATGGCGAACTGCAATTGGCAACCCGGGTATCGGAAGGCCGTCAGATTGTATTTTATGTTCGGCGTAAAGGCCAGGCCAGTCCAACCGAGCCCGGCCGATAGAAGACTGATATCCTGGGCGCCCTCATTTGGGTGTTGGGTGTTGGCCACCATCGTGTTCGCCCAGATGAAAAAGTCACCTTGAACACCCAGGGCAAATGATCCCGCAGTCTGGTGTGATGCTGTCTCGGTGAGGACACCGAAATCGCCATTTTGAGGGGTTACCCTGGCTGCGCTGGGTTCATACCAAACATTGTCGATGGACAGGTTCAGTGCCGAAGTCGGGTTAACGACACTCGAAATCATGAATACTTGACTCAGGGTGCGGAAATCAGTGTTGGCAAATCGGTTCAAGGGAATTCTGAGCGAATGCCATTGGCCATCACGAGCGAATCCAAACTCCGCTGTCTGGTCTCCCACCGGAAGCCAGAACTCGCCGCCCCGGCAACTTTTGATTCCGACTTGCATGGCCACGGAACTGGTGGTCCGAAGGTCAAAGTGAAGATACCCGTCCGAGTAGTTCTTCATGTTTCGGAAATTCGGAAGGAAGACCCCCATTCCAAACCAGTCGCCCCCGGCAATATTGAACGACCAGCAGGTGGTTCCTTCGGAAGCCGTCGGCGGTGTCGTCGCAGTCATGTTGTTCCAGGTGTACAGCGCGGCATTGGTTCCGTATTCAAACCCCGGTTCGGAGCCGGTTCCGTAGGCCAGGGAGTGGTTGACCGGCGTGGTTTCGGTGAAAACCCCAAAGTTGCCGGTTTCCGCGTTATCATCGCCGAGATACAGCTGCGTATACCCATTGTCAGTAAGCCGGATCCAGTCGACATACATCCTTGCCGGGAAGGTGGCCGTGACTGCGCCAGGACTGTAGACCCCCGTATAGGAGGGATTATAGCCGCCGATGGCGATGTTCATA
>JBGOTY010000003.1:0-29548 GCA_041476745.1 Verrucomicrobiia bacterium
AGTTTGCCCTGAGTGAGGTCTTTCGACAGTTCCGCAATTCGCTCGGAGCGTTTTCCCCAGACGTGACCCAACGGCGTGAGAATCAGCCGATCGAGCGCCAGGATCGCCACCGCGCTGATCGCCACGATCGTCAGCACTTTTTGGCGGTTTTCAATTTTCATGGGTGGCTCCCTCCGACCAATGAAAGTCGAAGGTGAATTGCAGCGGCGATTTGCCGCGGACCTGCTGGACCTTCACATCCTCAACGTGATTCGCTTCGCGCAGCCGGTCCAGCAACTTCAACAGGGCCTGGTTGTCATCCGCCACGCCCGAGCAGGAGACTTCCGAGAGGTCCTTGATTTCGAGCGTCTTCACGGAAACCACGCCATCTTCCGGGAAGGCCTCCGTAAGTTTCTTGAGAATCGTCAATGTGCGCGCCGAATGGTCGGACCACGGCCGAAACTTGCGGATATTTTGTTGCATCCCATCGATTTCCGTGACTCGTGGTTCGATGGCGTGCCAGCGCGATTCCAGGATCGAAAGCCGCGTATACTGCACCAGGAAGGCCAGCAAAATCAGGAGGATGGCGGCCCCCGCCGTGGCGCTCGACCAAAAGACCCGACGCGAGGAGAACCGCGCCGCGAGCTGCATCCACGGGCTGACCTTGGGAGGCAGGAATTCGAAACCGGAAGGATTGCCTTCCAGGCAGCGGAGCGCCATCACCAGCGCCGGCGACGCGCCTTCTGGAACGGAAGTCAGCGCGACAACTCCGTCCACCTGGGCGATGGGGCGCACTTCCACCGGCAGCCCCATGCGCCCCGCGATCGCCGCAATTTCGTCGGCCAGCGGTTGCGTCCATTCGGCGCGTCCGAAGACCCTGATTCTGGTGACCGCTTCCCGGAATCCAGCCGGCAGTTGGCCCAGCGTCAGCCGAATTTCCCTCGTCAACAAATCCGTGTCGATCTGGCGATGGCCGTTGTCCGTTTCGATGGCTCCTTCCAGGGAACGTAGCGCGACGACACCGCCGCCACAGGTGATTTGCAGGTCAACCCTGCTTTCACCGACTACCAGGGCCAGGATGCCTTCCGATTCCGCGGCGGACGGCAATTGTAAGGCGGCAATCAGGAGCGAGAAACTGACCGGTTTGAGCCGGGCGGCAACGAGAACCTGCTCGAGGCGCGATAAATAATCACTGGGTATCGCCACGAGGGTGGCATACGGCCCATCCTTGGCCGAATGGCAGCGCGAAGCCGCCGTGCGCAAGTCTTCGGGCGCGTAGGGAAAACCTCTTTCGGCCTGGATACTGAGAAAACTGCTGACATCCTCCTCGGGGATCTCCGGCAATTTTACCGGCAGGGTCAACACCCAATTCAGGGGAACGCCGACCGCGCACCGGCTTTCATGCAGGCCGACTTCATCGAGGCGATTGCGAATCTCCTGCCCAACCAGCTCTGGATCGTTGGTCAATGGATCCAGCGAAAGCAAGGTTTCAAAGGGCTGAACCGCCTCCAGCGAACCATTGCCGCGCGAAAGGATGATCCCTTCGAGTCGCCGCCCCTCGATGGTCAAACCCATCAGGGACGACCCACGCGGCTTCAGCAGTTTTAGGAAATCCAGTATCATCACATGTTCCCGGTGAGTTGCCAGTTTTGCCGAGCGACACCGAGCGCCCGAGTCATTTGATTCAAATCTCGCCGATAAACGATTTGCGGTGTTCCGCCACTGGTATCGAATACGAACAATGTCCGCCGGTACCCGCGGCCGTGATGACCGACGGCGGCAACGTCGGCGGTGAGCTGATAACTCTTGGCCGTGATATACGGACCCGCCTGGATGGCTCCGTCATTTCCCAAAGCCTGCGCTACCCAGGCCACAGTGGCCAATTGGTCGGGATGGGCCTGTCGATACGTGACGAGCGTTTGCGCATTGTTTACCCCAATGCCGGGCAGGCAGGCCAGCACGGTGGCCGAAGCGGTATTCACGTTGACCAAGCCCTGGATATACGGGTCGGCGCTCACGGTCAGCGCGTCCGCAACTTGTGCGAACTCATCGGCAGTCATCCTGCTGCTGATGTAGAATTGGAGGACGCTGGTAAACGTGGCATTTCTGCCAATCTGTTGCAGGATCTGGCTGGCTCGGTCCGCACCCAGCGCACTCTGCAGCACCGTCCGCAAGCCGGCTTGTCCGTTGTTGATGTTGGTGCGGAGTGTGCCATCGATCTTTGTGTTCGGTTCGCGGCTGTAGACGGTGACATACTCCAAAATCCCCGCGTTCAACCCGCCATCGAGATTGGCGACGGTCTGCAAAGCATTCTGATTGTTCTCATTGGCATCGAGGATGCCGTTCAGATTGATGTCCGCGCCATACAAGATGTCCGTCGTCGCGCCGACCACGAGTTTCAATTCATCAATCGTCTCGAAGGGCGCGTTCTTGCAGTGGTAGGGCGGGTTCAGCATCCCGTACTCCAATTTCGCTCCCCCGGCGATGATGGTGGTGGCGTTGGTTCGCCAGTTCAGGATCGAAGCGGCCAAAGCGGGCGTCATGAACGGCAAGGCCTCCAGCATGTCCAACGTCGCCGTGTTGAGGTTCAGCTTTGACGCTTCATCGACGAGGGCGAAAACCGGAATGCCGCTATTGACGTTCGAGGTTCCACCGGTATCTCGTCCGATCAGCCAGAAGTGCGCGTTTCCCACGGGCACATCCTGGCCCTGATACGTTTGGGTGAATGGCGTCTGTCCCGATTGCGAGGTATACGCTTGAATGACACCCGGCAGGATCAGGATACCGGGCATGTTTGTGCCCTGCGACTGGACCTGCTGTTGGAGATTGGTGAGAACGGCGCTGATGTAGCGGGCCGCGCCCTCGATGGCCTGGTCGGCCTCGACGCTGGCTTCATAATTGTCGGCCGCCTGGAGATTGAACAGCATCGACTGCCCGAAATACAAGGCGATGCTCACCAGACCGAAGGCGATCCAAAGCACAATTATCAGCACCGCCGCACCTGGCGATAACGCGCTACGGCCAACTCGCTGCTGTATGGAATTCCCGGTCTTCATCCGCCGATTACGCTCCCCGCCGTGGCGACGCTGTTACTGGACACCTGTCCGTCCACCGGGACCAAAACCTCCAGCGGCAGTCGGCCCTGCCCGGTGGAATTCCCGTTGGCAAATTCGATGTGCACCTTGATTGCTTGCGGCGCGGGCGTGACAGCCGAGGTCGAGTCCCAGGTGGTCTGCCAATTCGCGCCGTCGAAAAAAGAAAACTGCACAGAGCTGACGCCGCTCAAGAGCGGCTGCTCGGCCAGGTCCGGTTGCGTGGACGCCAAAAGGTTGCGGGTGACGGCGCGGACCAGGTCTTTGCCACCCAGAGAGGAAGCGGTCGTCGGATTTTTCAGCAAATAGGAAACCTTTTGCACGTCTCCCCAGGGCAGGTCGTCGTGTAGCACGCCGGTCGTCGTATATATGTCCAAGTCCGTGGGCTGGTTGTTGCCGCTCTCCGTCCCGGGGCTTTCGATGGAAATCGCCATTGTCCCGCCCGTGATCAAGGTGCCCCGCAGGTCGGCCTTGAGGATCGAAGCGGCATGATTCTGCGGGATGCTGTTTTCCACCAGGTTGTTGGTGACCGATCGCAAATGCAGCGCGGCATAGAAAGCGGCGTTCATGGCCGCCAGAACGATTGCGGCAATCAACGTCGCAATCAGCACCTCCAACAGCGTGAAGGCGCTGACGTTTGAAAACTTGCGTTGGTTGCCACGGCGCGTCATGGGGCTGTGTCCGGTAATACGGTGCTCAAGTGCACGTTGTAATTCTGGTTTTGCACGGGGTACGTGACCTCGACGGTCACGAGCCGCAGACTGTTGAGGCTGGTGTCACCGTCCCACGGTTCGTTCTTCACGGTCCACTGATAGCCCGGCCACTGCGGGCCGCAGGCGCCACCCTGGCCGGAGTTGTGCCATTGACGGGTGACGATCAGTTCGTTCAATTTGCTCTCCGCCAATTGCACGGCCACGCCTTTGCGTCCGGCCACCGCCCCGGCGCGGCTGGCGATCCGCAAGCCCTGCAAGGCCACCGGGATGACGATGGCCATGAAGAGCATGGCGGCCAGCATCTCGACCAAGGTGAAGCCGGCTGGTAAGCTCCGGCTACCACGAGAGCGTTGTCCGCCCATTTGTTTTCTGAACCGTGACATAATTCAAATGATTCTCCGATTCCGCGATGGCGGACCAATCGCCATCGTCCTGCTTGATTACCACCCGGTGCAAACTGCTTTCTTCAATGGAGCCATCGGGCGAAAACAGGATGCTGGCTCCTTGCTTCGGCAGCGGCACTCCCTGCTCGAACTGGAACCGCAGCCCGTCCCCCAGCTTGTAGCTCACATCCTTCCCGGTTCCCGCTGGTGCCGTCGCTCCCCCCGCACTGAATCCGTCCTGCACCCGCAGGCCGTACGTCCCGTTTGCGGGATTCATCCACAAAATCATCGGCAACCCTTCCGAGGCGGCCCGGCTCTGGCCGTAACGGGTCAGGGCCAACAGGCGCTGGCCCTCTTCCTGGACCGTCTGCCCGTGAAAAAACCTCGCGAGCCGGGGGGCGCCGATAGCAATCACGATCGAGAGCAGGGCCATCACCACGATCAGCTCGATCAACGTAAACGCACCGCGCCGCGGCGGCCTAATGCTTCTGTCGTGATTGGTCCCAGCTCGTGATGTCATCGTCGCCACCCACGCGTCCATCGGGTCCCATGGACATGATGTCGTACGTGCTTGCATTGTGTTTCCCCGGACAATCGTAAATGTAAGCCTGTCCCCACGGGTCGTTGGGAATGCTCTCCTGCTTGAGGTATGGACCACGCCAATTGGGCGCGTCCTTGGGTTGGACGACGAGGTCGTTCAGCCCATTTTTGCCCTTGGGATAATAGCCGTTGTCCACCTCAAAGGCGTCGAGCGCGGTCTCGAAGTTGGAGATCTGTGTTTTCGCTGCGGTGTTCCTCGCCTGTTCCGTACGTCCCGCAAACTTCGGCACCACGATGGCGGCGAGCACCCCGAGAATCACGAGCACCAGAAGCAATTCGATCAACGTAAACGCCTCGGCGCTGTAGCCGCGAGATTGATTTCTGATTGATTGGTTTCGTTTCATGCTGACAGCTCCTTTGGTATTTATTTGATATAATCCTGAAGCGAGAAAATCGGGAGGACCATCCCGATGAGAATTGTGCCGACGAATCCGGCGATAAAGAACAACATCAACGGCTCGGCGAGGGCCACGGCCATCTTCAACTCGCGATCCAGGTCGCGCTCCGTGACGCCCGCCAGGCGGATCAACTCCTGGTCAAGGCGGCCACTTTCTTCCGCCACGGAAATCATTTCCAGGACGGAGCCGGTGAAAAGTTCCCGGCAACTGGCGAGGCTCGGCCCCAGTGCGGTCCCTTCCTTCACGCGTTCGATGGAATTGCCAACCGCATCCACCAGAATCTGGTTCCCGATGGACTTGCGAGCGACGGTCAGCCCATTGATTAGCGGCACACCGGCAGCCAGCAAGGTCCCGAGCATGCGGCAGAAGCGGGCCATGGCGAACTGCGCGATGAGTTTCCCCACAATCGGCGCGCGCAGGAGGAAGCGCTCCCAAACGCGTCTTCCTTGTTGCGACCGTATCCAGTTGCGAATGAAATAGCTGCCCAGCGCCAGCCCGAGCACTACGAACAAGCCATACGACCGGACCACATCGCTTATGCCGACAATCATGCGTGTTAGCAGCGGCAATTGCCCGCCAAACCCGGTGAAAATGGTTTGGAATCTTGGAATGAAGAAAGTCAGGAGAACTACCAATACAGCCAGTGCCACAACAACCAGAATTGATGGATAGATCAAAGCCGCAATCACTTTCGAGCGCAGCTCCTTTTCCTGTGCCTGGAAATCCGCAATTTGCGCGAGGACCAAGTCCAGGAAGCCGCCCGTTTCACCAGCTTCGACCATTGCCACATAAACGGTGGGAAACGTATCCGGCGAGCGCGCCATCGCATCGGCGAGCGTCATGCCGTCCACGACGGAATCGTGGATTTCCTTCCACTTTTTCCGAGCCAGGGGTGTGGAGGCTTCGCGATGAAGGATTACCAGAGCACGACTGAGCGGGACACCGGCTGCCAACAGGCTGGAGAGCAAGCGGGTAAAGTTTTCGAGCGTGCGACTGGAAATTTTCTTGGAAGCCCAGGGTGCCGCCGTCGTCTCTTTTTTCGAGTCGCCATTTTTGGCGGTTTGGCCGTTAGCGCCGGCGGACAAGCTGATGGGTGTCAGCCCAAGGCCCTCAATTTGGCGAAAGGCCTCCTGTCGGCCGTCGGCATCGATGTTGCCTTGCGTGACGGTCCCGTCGGTCTGCAGCGCTTTGTAAAGAAAGAGTGGCATCGTCAAGTTTTCCCGTGTGCCGCTGTGGGAGCAGGGACAGGCTCGGTTTTGTTGGTGCGCGCCACTTCCTTGGCGGTCGTCACGCTCAGCACTTCTTCGACAGTGGTGATGCCCAGGCGCACAAGGCGCCAGCCGTCCTCCGCCAGCGTACGCAAGCCCGCGCGACGGGCCGCGTCCCGGATGACGTCGCTGGAAGTGTTTTTCAGAATCAACTGGCGGATTTCGTCGTCGGAGTCCATCCACTCGAAAATGGCGTGGCGCCCGAAGAAGCCAGTTTGCCGGCATTCCCGGCAACCGACCGAACGGTAGATCGCGGCATCGGCGGGGATGCCCACCTGCACCTTAAACGCGCGGGCGGTGGGGGAGTCATCCACTTGCTTGCAATGCGTACAGAGCACGCGCACGAGCCGCTGGGCCAATACGGCTTCGAGGGACGAAGCCACGAGATAAGGTTCAACCCCCATGTCCACCAAGCGGGTCAGGGCACCAGGCGCGTCATTGGTGTGCAGCGTGGAGAAGACCAGGTGACCCGTGAGGGAGGCTTGCACGGCAATTTGCGCCGTTTCCTGGTCGCGGATTTCGCCGATGAGAATGACATCGGGGTCATGGCGCAGAATGGAGCGCAGGCCCCGGGCAAAAGTTAATCCGGCTTTTTCGGACACCTGAATCTGGTTGACGCCCTTGAGTTGATACTCGATCGGGTCTTCAATCGTGACGATCTTGCGGACGGCATCGTTGATCTCGTTGAGCGCCGTGTAGAGCGTGGAGGTCTTGCCGCTGCCGGTCGGGCCCGTCACCAGGATGATCCCGTGCGGCAATTGGAGGACGCGCCGGAAGCGATCCAGTTCGGGCGTGTCCATGCCCAGTTCGCCCAAGCCGCGCAGCGTGGCGTTCTGGCGCAGCAAACGCATCACCACCGCTTCGCCGTGGAGCATGGGGATGACGGAAACGCGGATGTCCACTTCGCCGTCATCGATACGGATCTTGATACGACCGTCCTGCGGCAGGCGCTTCTCGGCGATGTTGAGATGGCTGAGAATCTTGATGCGGGAAACGATGGCCGGTTGAAACCGCTTGAGTTGGGAGGGGACCGGAACTTCCTGGAGCACGCCATCGATGCGATAGCGAATACGAAACTCGTGTTCGAAGGGTTCGAGATGAATATCCGACGCCCGCAGTTCGATGGCGTCGCGCAGCACCTGGTTGACGAAGCGAATGATGGACGCATCTTCCGCCGCGGCGTCCAAATCGGTATCTTCCTCGGAGCCATCCTCGCTGACGACTTGCAAGGGCGCTTCCTCTTCCAGCGTGCCGATGGTGTCCGCGCCGACCCCCAGCCGTTTCTTCATCTCCCGCTGGATCGCCTCGCTCGGGGCAAGGACGGGCTTGAGTTTCAAGCCCGTCATCGCCTTGAGCATATCCAGCCCCTGCGTGGCGAACAGCCGGCTCGTGGCCACTTCCACGGAGCCGTTGACACGCTTCAACGGGAGGAGTTCTTCCTTCAGCAGGATGCGCGGGGGAAACAGCGACAAGAGTTCACGATCCAACTCGACGTTTTCCAGGTCAGTGTAGGCCAGTCCATACTCCCCGGCCAGCCAGCGGAGCACGTCCTCTTCGGAGGCGACGGCTTTGGAACCGCTGGCGGACCGCTGGGCGAGGGTCGCGGCATCCGCGATAGACAGTTGCCGCGCCGCCACCATTTTATCGAGTAACTCTTTCACGCTGCGTTCCCGCGAATCCTTGTTGGTTTTGGTTATGGCAGAAGCCCCATCGAGACCGCCGTGGCCTCCTGACGAACCGTCAGCACCTTGCGGAGGTCGTCCTGAGCCTTTGTCAGCGCCGCTTCCTTTGACTTGCGCGCGTCACGGAGTTTCGCCATCTTGGTTTTCAATTCATCGGGCGAAGCCTTTGCATCCAACGCCTTTTGGAGGTCTTCGGCTTCGGGACTTGGCGGGGCATTGAAACCACCGCGACCACCATTGCGACCCGCGTTGTCGCCACCACCGCCTCCGCCGTTACGGCGACCGCCGAAACCCATTCCGCTGAAAGTTGCGCGACGCGTATCCATCACCTTTTGGATCAGGCCCTTGACCGCCACCCATTCGTCATCGTTGGTCATCTCCAGGCGTTCCTTGAAGCGGTCCATCATCTGCTGTTGAAATTGTGCCGGGTCGAAATTTCCGCCCCGTCCGCCGCCGCCAGTGTCCTGGGCTATTACGTTTCCCGCCCCGGCTACAAGGGCGACCAATCCAACTGAAAACAACAACGGTCTCAGCATATTTTTCATCGCGCGATCTCCTCCACTTTTGTTTGGTTGATACGTTACCGAGATGCAGATCAAAGTCCTCTGCGGTTTACCGTCATATCTTTAGCAGACGAAGTGCCACGTGCAAAAAACCCTTTAAAATCAAGCATTTGGCGAAGTCTGGTGCGCATTGTCTTCACAGATACCGGGCTTTCGTTGCGCAAACGCTGCGCACGGATATTTCTGCCCAGAGACGCAGACAGGGGGGCGCGGGGGATAGGTGCTTAGGAGGATGAAGCGGTGGGAACCGCCCCGCGCAGCCGCAGTCAAGGAGGACTGGCAGCGTTGAAAAGTTAGCGCACGGGGGCGACGATCAGATTTCGATGCGGTAACAATTTGGCAACGTTGTTGCCGGAGACCCGAAGACTTGAAAGGACGCATTTCCCTGCTTATACCGCCAACAATCCCGGGTAGTTTCTGGCGTTGAGTTTGTGGTTTGGAAATATCTTGTTAACGTCGCGTGCACCGAGATGCTTTTGGGACAATTCAGCGAAGACGTCGCGGTAGTCGGTGGTCAACATCAGGTCGCGCCCTTCGAAAAGCTGTTCGCGGGCGAGGCCGGGCCACTTGCCGTAGACCTTGCCGCCACGGACCGGGCCGCCGAGCACCATGAAACAGGTGGCGTGACCGTGGTCCGTGCCGCGGTTGCCGTTTTGGCGGACGGTGCGGCCAAACTCGCTCATCGTCAGGATCACGACGTCGTTCATGCGATCACCAAGGTCCTGGTACAACGCGGCAAGGCCGCCGGAGAATTCCGTGAACCGATTGGCCAACTGGCCCTGCGCACCGCCCTGATTGACGTGGGTATCCCAGCCGCCGATCTCGGCAAAGGCGACTTCGACGCCGATGTTGGCCTTGATCATCTGGGCGATTTGCATGAGCGAACGGCCAAACGCGCCGTTCGGATACGAGGCGCCGTTTCGCGGCGAATACTTCGTCGGGTCGGCTGCCTTCAACATCCCGATCGCGTCGAAGGCGTCCTTGCCGGTGCCGTGAAGCAGGTCGCCCACGGCGCTTTCATACATGCCCTCGAATCCGCTAGCGGCGGAGGCGGTGGCGCTGCTCGGGTTAAAACCGTCGCCGCCGACCCCGAATGACTTCAGGTCGGGAATGGCCAGCGCTTCCTGATCGCCTTGCAACGTGCGCGGCAAGATTGATGTCATGGAAACGGCGCGAAAGGGAGTAAGTTTGGCGCGATCCTCGGGACAATTCAGCAGGGCGCGGTTGAGCCAACCCGTCCGAATCGATTTGTCATCCGCCACGCCGCATTCCATGAAATCCTGGGCATCGAAATGCGAGCGGTTCGAGCTGGGCGAGCCACAGGCGTGAATCAGGGCCAGATGACCGCTCTTATAGATGGGCATCAGAGCGGCCATGTTCGGATGAAGGCCAAAGAACCCGTTGAGGTCCAGTACGCCTTGCGGACCGGTTTTCTGCGTGGGCTGGGCGATCGCGATCTCGGAACGGGCCTGGTAATAGTTGGGATCGCCGAACGGCACGAGCATGGAAAGGCCGTCCACGGCACCGCGCTGGAAGATGCAGACGAGGATTTTTTTGCCGCCCGCCCGTGTCGGCTCGGCGGCGAAGACGAGTTGCTGGAGGAAGGAGGGGCCCCACAACGGCACCGTGCCAACGGATACCAGGGCCAGACCGCCGCGTTTGAGGAATGCCCGACGTGTGAGTGTCATGATGGATCTCCTTGCATTAGTGGCGTTGAAATTCCGGCGAACCGAGGACCAAGGCGGTGAGTTCGGGGACGTTGACGGTGCTGGCGTCAGACGTCTGCTTGTCGGAGATTTGTTTCTCCAGCGTGGCGCGCGTGGCGGGCGCCATCTCGCCTTGTAGCAAGACGTGGTTCAATTGATCGAGGACCAGGACGGGTTTATCGGCGTCCACGCCGCGCATCAAATCCGCGGAAGGGGCGGAGACATTGACGACCTTATGTTCCGACAGCGCGAGCGCGAAGTTCATGCGGGCGATCAGCGCGCCGGCGTTGACCCATTTGCGCGAATCTTCGGTATAGCCGGTCGGGGCCTGGTACGCAAACAAGGGCTGGCCCATTTCGATCACGGCAATGTCCAGCGACTTGCGCCGGGCGTTCGCGATCCGATCCATGCCGCGTCCAAACGTGGCGCCCGCTTCCATGGCGAGGCGGGCGTTCATCGGCAGGAGATCATCCGGCACAATGGTTCGGCCCGTCGCGCGGACGGCGGACACGGCGAACTCGAAGGGCGATTTGATTTTCGCGCGATAGGCCTGCGGTGAGAAAAACTCGGGGCTATAGATGATCGTCTGGACGACCGCGCGCAAATCGCCGTCGGTTCCGCGGAAGACGGCGGCCGCGCGCTCCACCAACGCGGGTGGCGGATCGTCGGCTACGAGGCGGCGGCAGAGTTCCGTGGAGATGAACCTGGCGGTCGAGGGGTGCGACGCCAGGATATCGAGGACAGTTTCACCGTCCTTGATGCCGCCATTCGGCGGGATGTCGTGGCCGAGAACCGTTTTCGGGCCGTTGTCGTGGCGGCGCGGCGCGAAGACGAATTCGCCGGTTTGCGGGTCGACGCCCCAACCGGTGAAGCAACGCGCCACCTCCTGCACGTCCTTTTGCGTGTAACCGCCGTCCACGCCCAGGGTGTGCAGTTCCATGATCTCGCGCGCGTAATTCTCATTGAGGCCGCCCACCTGGCGCGGCTTGTTGTCGACAGTCTCCGTCGGCGCGCCGGGACTCTGTTGCAGGGCTTGCTGGCGGCGGCGCTGTTCGTTGGGGGACATTTCGCGCGGGGCCGAATTCTGGAAGTTATCCAGATAGTGCAGCATCGCGGGGCTCTTGGCGGACGCGCCGAGCAGGTCGCGGAATTTGCCGAAGACATGCGGGCGGATGACCTCGCGTTCGTCGACGACCTTGAGGACGCGGCAGGGGCCTTTGCGGACATCGATGTTGAAATGGTTGCTCCAGAAATCGACAAGCACTTCGTAGAGCTGGCGGGGCGAATCGACGGCGCTGATGATCTTGGCGTCTTGCAACTCGGCCACGGCGAGGAACGAGCGACGAGGGCCTTCACCGCCCGGCCGCTTGGCCGGGGCCGCGCGTTCGTTCTGGGCGCTTGCTGAATTGCTCGAAGTGCCCGTCATGGCGACCGCGCCATTCTTCTCGGCGTTCGCCCGATCGATCTGCCGTTGTTTGTTCGCCTGTTGCTCCTCGCGGAAGGTCCGGGACAACTCCGTCGCGCCCATGGCGAGGATGTCGAACCTGGCGAGTTCAGCCCGGAGCGCGGAATCGTCGATCGTCTCGGGATGCAATTGCTGGCGCATATACGCCGGCAGGCCCATCTTCTCGACCCGCTCCACGTCGCCGGGACGCGGACCGTACCCGCACCGATTGAGGACGTGGATGATCATTTGTCGGCCCGTAAGCGGTTGCGGTTGATCATCGGCGGCCCGTGCCGGCCTGCCTGACAGCCCAATGAGCGCGCCCAATGTCAATACCAGGACAGCCCAACAGCCGCGGGGGCTGCTCCGCTTGTGAGCAATGTGAGCAAGTAGATTCAGCATTTCCGTCTTTCCTCCGCGAAAGCGAAACCTTCGGATCCCAGTCCTAAAGCGTATCGTGTCACCTGTTTATTTCCAACACCGAAACACCGCCGTTGGTTGTGCTCGAAACACAGTCTTTTCATTATCGCAGACGGAGGAAGTGCGCCATAGGTTTCGTTTTCCTTGCAGAATTGCCGGTCGTCCAGGAATCCCGGCTGCCAAAAAAGAGTCTTGCTATCCTGCGCGATTGAGTTTGTCTTAAGAGCCCATGAACCTCCACGCACGTTGCCACAGGGTGGTCGCGGCCCTGCTCCTGGTCGCCGGCCTCGCTCTCCCACCAATCACTGTCGGCGTTGCTGCCCCGGAATCCGCCGCCGCCAAACCGGAAGCCCCGACCAACTCGGCGGCGCCTGCCGAGGCCAAATCCGATGCTGTGGAGAATTCGGTCGTGAAGGTGTTTTCCACGGTGCGTTACCCCGACCCCTACAAGCCCTGGACCAAGCAAGCGCCGACCGAGGTGACCGGCAGCGGCGTGGTCATCGAAGGCAAACGCATTCTTTCCAATGCCCACGTGGTCCTCTACGCCAGCCAGGTTCAAATACAGGCCAACCAGGCCGGTGACAAGATTTCTGCGACCGTCGAGTCGATCGCGCCGGGCATTGACCTGGCCGTGCTCAAGCTCGATGACGAAAAGTTTTTCGACACGCGTCCCCCGCTGGCGCGCGCGAACACCCTGCCCGATATCAAGGACACGGTCATGGCGTACGGCTATCCCACCGGGGGCACCAGCCTTTCGATTACGAAGGGCATCGTTTCCCGCATCGAGTTCACCGCCTACAACTATCCGGTTTCCGGTTTGCGGATCCAGATTGACGCCGCCATCAATCCCGGCAACAGCGGCGGACCGGCGGTGGTGGGTGACAAAATGATCGGGCTCGCGTTCAGCCACCTCACCAGCGCGGAGAACATCGGCTACATCATCCCCTGCGAAGAGATCGAGTTGTTTCTTCAGGACATCGCCGATGGCCACTATGACGGCAAACCCGCGATGTTTGATGAACTCCAAACGCTGGAGAACCCCAAACTGCGTTCGTTTCTCAAGATCAACGACTCGGTCGAGGGGATGATCGTTCACAAGCCCGACAGCACCGACGCCGGCTATCCGTTGAAGGAATGGGATGTTATTACCAGGATTGGGGACACGCGCGTTGACGATCAGGGCATGATCAAGCTCAACGGCAACCTGCGCGTCCGCTTCCCGTATCTGATCCAGAAAATCGCGAAGAATGGGAAGGTTCCGCTGACGGTGGTGCGCGCCGGCAAGGAGATTCAGGTTGAACTGCCGGTGGCATCGACACGTCCGCTGGTCATCCCCGATTGGGGAGGCGATTACCCACCCTATTTTGTGTATGGACCACTCGTGTTTTCGAGCGCATCAACAGAATTCGTCGGCGGCATCATGCGGAACAGCACTCCCGGTCGCAATTGGGTAACCTATCTCATCACCACGGCCAGCCCGCTTTTGAAACGCATGGGTGACAAGCCGTCTTTTGAGGGGGAGCGTCTCGTGGTCGTCTCGTCCCCCTTCTTTCCGCATAAACTATCCAAGGGTTACTCGAACCCAATCGCGCACGTCGTCAAAAGTATCAACGGCATCCCCATCAAGAATCTCGGCCATTTGGTGGAAGTCCTGCGCGATTCGAAGGACGAGTTTATCATCATCGAATTTGACAGCCGCGGTAACGAAGCCGAGGTGTTCTCGCGCGCGGAAATGCTCGCGGCCACGGAAGAAATCCTCACCGACAACGGTGTCCGCAGCCAGGGTTCGCCGGACACCCTCGCGATCTGGAACGCCAAGCCGTCACGGTGACCTGCTTTGGCAGGGTCCCAGCTTCTTCAGTGTCGCTTCCATAGCTTCGGCAAGGACGGATCGTCTGACAATAACGCCTTCCTGAACGTGACGTCTGCTACAACACGAGCCGCCATCTTCCCAAAATTCATTCGGGATATTGTCCGACCCAGGAACTCTTTCCTGCCAAATTTCGACCGTTCCTCATCCCTAAAGAGAAAGGCCTGATACCACTGCCCGTCATCGCGTTGAGATGGAGATTCCACGTAATAAGCGAAATGCCAGGGATGCTTGCGTTTCCCTTGTACCTTTATCTCACCCCAGATGCCCATAGCGAAATCTTCTCCTGCAAGCCACTGTGCACAAGCTCGACGACCGCCGTTGGCGACCGCGGTGCGTCTTGACAGGCGCATTCGAACTGCTGCCCCGGACCGTGCGGAGAAGCAGAGCAGTTCGCTGGAGCGCGCTGGGTAGGGGTCATCGCAAGTAATTCAATACTGGATTGCCTGGAGGCGCGAAGCGCTGGATCTCCTGGATGAACTCGGTTTTGCGGGGCTGAAAGAGGGGGACTTGAATTGCCTTACTCTCGTTGACCGCATAAACCAGAATCCATTTCAGATTGAGGACCCGGAGGGTTCGGGCTGATGTTATATCCTGCCAACGAACGAAACGTTGGCCTCCCGTAAAGGACCGGGTCGTCACTCCATCGGCGGAAATGGTCGTGGGGCAGAACCTGGAAAGCAGGCAGGCGCCGATGAGTGAAAGAATCGGATATATTGGCCACAGAAATGCCAGCGCGAAGAGGATTCGAGCGGGGGTAACTGGGGCGCCTGTTTCGGGAGGTGCCTGGGAGCCAATCGCCACTGCGGTGCAAAACGCGACAGGCAGGCTCACCACGAAGCCCACCACAAGGATGAAGATAAACATACTGACGACGGACGATCTGAACTGCTTGCTTTCGGTTGGTGGGGGAGTGGTCATGGCTTCTCCTCACGAGTCATGGCTGGGAGTCTAAGAGGGTGGGGATTTGGCGTCAATGGTCATCGGTGAATTGGCTGCCGCTGGCTGATCCACCGCCGCGTGGGGGCAGCCGGCCGACAACTTCACGGTGGATTCTATATATCGTTAAACGATAATTTTGCTGGACACGGGGTGATGGGACGGGTATAGTCAGGGCCAACATGAAAGGCAGAAGGATGAAAGGTGATTGGGGAGACCGTCGGTCGATGTGGAGTGCGCGGTCGGGAGACCGGCGCACAACGGCAAGAACCGCGCTCACCGAGCGCGGCTACAGGGTTGGCTTGGCTGGACGGCATCGCGGGGTAGAAGGAGGCGCAAAACATGTGTTTCTGCGAAACGAACCCACCGTTTTGGCGGAAGAATTATTGTGGAACATCCATATCACAAGATACTTATGCCGTTTGCAGTGGGTTTTTGCAGGTGGGTTCGTTTTGGAAAACGAACCCACCGGAGGGGTGTTTTGAGGTCGGTTTCATCGAAAAATGGGTTCGTTTTTCGGAAGACGAAGCGACTGGGGGGAGTCGCGACGGTGATGTCCCTCCCACGTTCGAGCCCCGAAAGGAATTCGGGGCGGGCGGGTGCGCCGGAGGTAGGAATTGACAACCAACGGCGTCGAGTTAGCATCGTGGGCGCGGGAAACGGAACAACCAACAAGGCAGGGTTATCATGACAGTTTACACAGACGCGGTGAAGCTGTTGCGCGAACGGCGGCAGGCGGTTGCCGCCGAACTGGGCCAGATCGATAGGGCGGTCAAGGCGCTCGGCGGTATTCGGACCAGGGTCTTTACGACGGGCCGACGCAAGCCGAGATTCTCCAAGGCAGCCCGAGCCAGAATCGCTGCCGCCCAGCGGGCGCGGTGGGCAAAGATTCGGGCGGCGCAGAAGAAGTAGTGCGCCCAGAGTTGGCTTGGCGGGCGCGACGATTGAGATTCATTTGATGACGATTATCGATGGCCTGGTGGCGGAGCACCGCGTGTTCCTGATGCTGTTCGATCAGATTGAACGGGCGTTGCCCGGCGTAAAGACCGTGGACGAAATCGGGTTGCTGTGCCGCCTCCTGGAGGCGCCACTTCACAACCACGGGGGAGCGGAAACGGATTTGGCCTATATCGCTCTGGATCACATCCTGCATCAGCAAAACCGCCTGACCCGCTTGCACCACGATCATCAGGAAATTGACGGGCTCCTGAAGAAAGTGGAAGAGATCAAGGATCTTCAGAAAGCCCGCACTCAACTGAAGGCAGCCCTGAACGCCTGTCGCGTTCACTTCCGCGAGGAGGAGCGGAGCGTGTTTCCCCTGGTCGAGAAGGCGCTCCAACACGAAACGCTGGAGATACTGGGGAAGGTGTGGAAATCGCAGTCGCATTTGGCGCGGTAGTCGTCGACAGACGGGACCTGATCGTGGAAGAATACGAAACGAACCAGGAGGAGGTCGGTTATGAAACTCAAAGTGACACCTGTGGATGTGTGGGCGGCAAGCATTGAGGACCGGGTGGGCGGCATGGCGGAAAAACTGGCAGCGCTGACGGCGGCGGGATCCAGTTTGGAATTCGTCATCGCTCGTCGGGCACCCGAGCAACCTGGCAAGGGCCTCATGTTCGTCACCCCCTTGAAAGGCGCGAAACAGGTGAAGGCCGCTGAGGCCGCAGGTTTTCTGAGGACCGGCGGCCTACACTCCGTGCGGATCGAGGGAACAGACAAGCCAGGTCTGGGCGCGAAGATGGCCAAGGCGTTGTCCGCGGCGGGCATCAATCTGCGTGGTCTTTCGGCTGCAGCGGTCGGGACAAAATTCGTCTGCTATCTGGCGCTCGACACTGCCGAGGACGCCCAGAAGGCGACAGACACATTGAGGAAACTGGCCTGATGAGTGGAAGGCCGACCGGATGATGCGTGTGCCTATTGAGTTTCCGGGTCTTTTCAGGCCCGTGGGCATCGCTGTTGGTTCGGGGTAAGCCGCAGGAGTGAAAATGAACGGGAGCAACCTCACAGCCGCCGAACTGAAGGCCATCGAGGAGCACAAGTATTACCTCTCGCAACAGCGCGGGACCGAAGTGACCATTGAGGAGGCGATTGCCGATTTCGTCCAGAATTTTGCCGGAGACTGGCAGAACGAGAAGCTGCGAAGGGACAATCTGGAGCAACGACAGGAGATCGAGAAGCACAAGTACCTTCGCTCCATGGAAGAAGGTCGGGACATCGGCAAGACTTCAGCAGCCGAGGAATGGTGCCAGAAGTACGCGCACATCTGGCGTGCGGAACGGGAATCCCTGGAACGGAACGGCTTCCAGAGAGTGCTGGTGACCATTCAGAACAACGCTGGGCTGCATCTGCGACCTGTCTCCGCCGTGGCCGGTCTCGCTGCGAAGTTCGATTGCGACATTTACGTCCATCGGGAGGGCATGCTGTACTACAACTTCCTGCTGGAAGGACGCCCCTACATGAACGTGCGATCCATCCTCGGCTTGCTGTCCGTGGGAACGACACTCGGCGACACACTGGAGTTCATCGCCACCGGCTCCCAAGCCAAGCAAGCGTTGAAGATACTTGCGGAACTGCTAACAAAGCAGCCGCTGCCAGAGGAGGGGGCACAGAATTAAGCGAGGGGCCACGAGAATGGATCCAGCATGAAAGGTAAGGAAAGGGTTGAGGCTTGACTCGCAACAAAATGAGCAATCCAGCCGCAGTCGCCCCAGGCCTGAAAACGACAAAATTCCAAGACGTAGTAGGGCTGAACCGCCGGCCCAACCGAGTTTTTTTAACGGGCTGCTAACACTCACGTCAAGGCGACGTCTTATACTTCACGGTATTGGCTTGGAACTCTTTCTCGCTAACTTCGCGAATCTCGGACTCCTGGATGGTTATAGTGGCCCCGGTTTTCGCGTCAATAAATCGCAGCGTCCCGCTAGCTCTGTGGAACTCAGTCGTGTAATACGTCTTGTCACGCTTCAAATCCGTAACGACATAGTAGGACGCGCAACCCATTGCCATGGCGGCCAACCCAAGGATCACAGTCAAAGCAACTTTCCGAACGCGTCGCATTTGCTTTTGCATGGTGGATCTCCAGCTTGCGGCGGACTATATGGCATGAGGATTTCCTCGGCAAGCGAAAAGCCGGCCACACTGGGAAACTACAGGTGCAGCGTGCCTTCTGTGGTGAAGTTGAAGGTGACCGGACCATCTTTTTCGAGCCAAGGGAGGGCGTGACAAGTAGTGCGCCGCTGCGGCGATCTGGCTTCCGGTCAATGCTGCGGGCACCGGCACCAGTGTAAACTCACGTCCGATTCTGCTCCCGCACGTCCACCACCGTCGCATGTACCGGCCAATGCGGAGATCTTCGTTCACCGACATCGCCTTCGATGCGCTGAATTGCGGAAGCCGCGATCACCGCAACGATCTCCATGCCGACCTTGATCGTGATCCAATCCGCGTCCTTGATCCCGTAACCGTCGGCCTTCGGATACTCGACGCTGTCAGCAGATCCGGACATCCCGGCATTCTTGAAGTAGACCTTGATCATACCCTACTATACATCATACATCCCGCCCCCGCCACCCCCAGGAGGGTCGCTACAAGGCGTTCCGGCGGTCTGCGACTACGCCCCGCCGCTCACCGGGTGACGCCATTGCTGCTGGCTCGACGCAGGGCTTGTCCACGGTTAGGCTGCAGAAAAAGAGGTTGAGGTGCGCGAACGATTACTGAAGTTCCTCCGCGAACACCAGGTGCTGACGCTGGCTGTCGTGGAAGCGGACGGCAGCCCCTACGCGGCTGCGCTGTTCTATGCCGTCGACGATGAGTTGCGTTTCCGGGTGGTGACAGATCCGGCGACACGCCACGGGAAGGCGATGCTGGCGAATCCATCCGTCGCGGGCACGATCCAACTCGACCGTCAACATTGGCACGAGATCCGGGGCATCCAGTTTCGCGGCATCTGTCGCCAACTCGGAAGCGCGGAGCGGGCGCAGGCGTGGGAGATCTACAGCGCCCGGTTCCCCTTCCTGCAACAGCCCAACGCAATCCTGACGCGAGAGTTGGTGAATACCGCGATGTGGCGAATCGACACCACATGGATCCGGTTGATCGACAATCAAGCCGGCTTCGGTAACAAAGAGGAGTGGACGCCACTATAACCGGAAGACACCCGCGTTTCGGTACGGGCAACCCTCGACGGTCATAAACCGGCGCTACAACCAAGCGGTACCATTGCCCGCATTTTTCGAAAACCTTGTCTCAGAGACGGCGACACAGTATAAGCGCTGGGGAGCGCTGGTGTTCACTTGAACGAACGAAAAGTCTTGGTGGTCGACGACGATCCGGGGATGCGGGAAGTATTGGAGAGCATTCTCGTACTCGACAATACGGTGGTCTATACGGCGGTCGACGGAAAGGATGCGGTCCAGAAGACGCTGGCGTTGAAGCCGGATTTAATCCTGCTCGACATCAATATGCCCAAGTTGAATGGGCTGACTTTCTGCAAGGCGATCCGGGCGGGCAAGGAAACTCGGAACATCCCGGTCATTGTTGTCACATCGCTCACGGCGGCGGGTCGCCTCGAAGAATGCATGGAAGCGGGAGCCGATGATTTTCTGGGCAAACCGTTCGGGATGGAGGAACTGTTGATTCGCGTTCGTGCCATGTTTAAGACGGCCCACGTCCTTGACCATGTGGAGCGTCTGAACCAGTACATCGTCGCCGTCCGGGATATGCGCGAGCGCGCTTCCCGGGAGGCGAAACCGTAGAATCGTCAGGCTGTTTCATGTCGGGCCGTTGGCGAAAGTCGAGCCGCAACGGGGCTGTATTGGTTTGCCGCCGCCATCCTGCTCTCGATGATCACCAGCCTGTACGTGGACAGTCTCGCGGAAAGGAGCGACTGAAACCCTCACGCTTTGAGCGCGGTGGTCCCGGCAGGAGAATACTTCGCAACCACCTTCGCCACCGCCTCGCGCAAGCCGAGGATGGTGACGGGTTTGCTGACAACCAGGTCCACACCGGGAGGTTGTTCGCCGGTGGCCTGCATCATGGAACCAAACCCGGTAAGCAGGATGATGGGTGTTTCTGGCTTGAGTTGCTTGATGGACACAGCGACTTGATCGCCGTTCATGTCCGGCATCGCGCGGTCAAGAATCACGACGTCGAACTCCGCCTGCTGGAATTTATCGAGGGCTTCCGTACCGTTGGCAGCGGTCTCCACGATGTGCTCGTCGCCCAGCAAAAACTCACTGAGAATTCGGCGCACAAGCTCCTCGTCATCCACCAGCAGCACGCGCAACGGGCGGAGTACGCACGGTGCAGAGTCGGCTTCCTTGGGCGGTTGTGGTTCGACGGCAATCGGCAGCGAAAGGATGAATGTCGTCCCTTTCCCAAGCGTCGATTGGATATCGACGGTGCCCTGGTGACGCTGGAGAATGCCGTAGACCATCGATAAGCCGAGGCCGGTGCCGTGATTGCCTTTGGTGGTGAAGAACGGTTCGAGACAACGCCTTCGCACCTCCTCGGTCATGCCCGTGCCCGTGTCGACGACCTCGAGGCTGACACGGGAGTTGTCGAGACGGGTGCGTAACGTGATCGTCCCGCCGTGCGGCATGGCGTCAACGGCGTTGAAAATGAGGTTGGTGAGCGCCTCCCGCAGGTCCGCGGCGGTGCCGACGACCGTGGGAATGTTGCCCAACTCGGTGGCCACGTGAATGGTGATGCCGTTGGCCTCCGCCTGGTTTTTCCACTTCGGCTGGGTGAGGGAGACAGCTTCTTCCGCGAGGTGGTTGAGATTGATCGGGGCAAAGACCTCGCCTTCCTCGCGCTGGCGGTAAAACTCACGAAGACGGTTGACGACGTTGCCCGCGTCCTTGGCCGCCGTGTTCATCATCTGCAGAAAGCGCAGCGTCTTTTCCCTGTCGGCAAGGGTTTCCGGACGATAAATCAAGAGTTCGGTGAAACCGAGAATGGCGGCCAGCGCGTTGTTGAAATCGTGGGCAATGCCGCTGGCCATGGTGCCCAGCGCCCGCAGGCGCTCTTGCTGGATGACCTGCTGTTGTGCCGCCTGCAACTCTTCAAGCGCCTGCTCCAATCGCTGTTTGCTTTCCCGCAGATCGTCTTCCGACCGTTTGCGGACTGTAACATCCTCGATGGTCCCGACGAAGCCTGCCGACCCGCCGCGGTCTGACTGCATCCGGGCAGCGCGCACATGGACGCACCGGACGTTGCCGTCGCGATGACGGACGCGATACTCACAGGAATAATCGAGGCCGTCGCTGATGAACGCCTGCCACTTCCGGGTGACCCATTCCCGGTCGTCAACATGGATGAAGTGCGTCCACCCATCGTTCTGGCTTTCCATCAGTGTGAAGCCGTAGAGTTCGCGGCAGCGCGGGTTGGCATATGTCAACCGGCCCTGAACATCGGTGAGAAAGATCCCCAGCGGTGAGGAAACGCTCAGCGAGCGGAACAATTCTTCACTCTCGCGCAGCGACGTTTCCGCCTGCTTGCGGTCCGTGATGTCTTGCTTCATCGCAATGAAGTAGGTGATTTCACCGCGCTCGTCGCACACGGGCGTGATCGTCATCTCTTCATCGTAGAGGCTGCCGTCTTTGCGGCGGTTGATCAGGTCGCCCTGCCAGACGTTGCCCGAATTCACTGTCTGCCAAAGGTTGCGATAAAAACCCTCGTCGTGCTTGCCGGACTTCTGGAGGCGCGTGCTTTGCCCGATGGCTTCCGTGGCGGTGTAGCCTGTCAACTTCGTGAAGGCCGGGTTGACCCAGAGGATCGTCCCCTTGCTGTCGCTGAGAACGATGCCGACGGCGGCGGCCTCTAGGGCTGTGCTTTGGAGGCGGAGGCGCTCCTCGGTCCGCTTGCGCTCGGTGACGTCCGAGAAGATCGCGGCAAACTGGCCGCGTTTCGGGCTGAAGGCAGCCACTTCGAAGTGTTTGTCCACGGCCCGCAAATAATTCTCAAATCGAACGGGCTGGCTGGTGAGGGCGACCTCGCCGTAGATATCGATCCAATAGTCCTCCACTTGCGGGAAGATTTCCCGCACGGTCTTGCCGATCGACTGATCGCGCGTGACGCCCAGGATCTTCTCAAACGCCGGGTTAACTTCCAGATAACGGTAATCACAAGGCTTGCCATCCGCGTCCCAGATGATCTCGCACAGGGCGAATCCTTCCCGCATCGTCTCAAACAGGGTACGGTACCGCTCTTCGCTCGTGCGCAGCGCTTGATCCATTTGCATGCGCTCGGTGATGTCGCGGGCGATGCCGGTTGTCCCAGCGACCTCTCCCTGATCGTTCAGGAACACGGACTTGATGGTTTCGACCCAGGTGTGGTTCCCCGCGGCATCCACAAAAGGTTCTTCGATCCGCTTGCGCTGACGCAGCTCCATGGCTTGTTTGTCGTCGGCGATGTAGCGCTCCGCCAGTTCGCGAGGCACGAACTCGAAATCGGTCTTGCCGACCATTTCCTCGGGTGTGCGGCCAAAGGCCCTGGCGAACGCTTCATTGGCGGCGATGAAGCGGCTCTGTTTGTCTTTGACCCAGGCGATGTCGGGAATGTTGTCGAGGAGCGCGCGTTGTTGCCGCTGTATCTTGCGCAGCGCTTCATCCATCCGCTTGCGCTCCGTGATGTCGCGGGAGTTGACGATGACCCCCCGGACAGCGGGATCCTCCAGAAGGTTCTTGCCGATCCCCTCAAGAACTCGCCATGAACCGTCCTTGTGGCGGAACTGATACTCTCCGGATTCAATGCTGCCGGCTCGGATCAGGCCCTCGGTAAAAATCCTTTGGATCCGGACTACGTCGTCAGGGTGGATAAACTCGAAAGCATTACGCCCAATCAATTCCTCAGGCTTGTAGCCGAGAATGCGCTCGATGGAGGGGCTCTCGTAGCGGATGCTGCCATCCGCCTCCAGGATGGTGATGATGTCGGTGGCGTTTTCAATCAGCGAACGAAAGTCCGCCTCTGTCGGGCGGGTTTCGTCGGTTATCGGATCGAGCGCGTGGGTATGGGCAACATTCATCAACCGCTTTATTTTGCGCAACTCGTGTGCCAAACCGGAGAACCGGGTGTTTTCGGCCAATTCGGTGGTTTTTTTGGCCCTCCGGAACGCATAAAACAGTCCCATTTTATCCGCCCAGCGGGCCAGCGGGGATTGAACCTGGGTTTGGCAGAAATCACTTCGCAACCATGCGACGATTTCGCTATTGTTCCCTCGTGATTCCGCTCCTGTACACAATAATGTACACCTTGGGCTTCGCGCTGTTCAGCCCGCTGTTCCTCTACAAGATGTGGAAACGCGGCAAATACCGGGAAAACTTCTGGCAACGCTTCGGTTGTTACTCCGCGGACTTGCGCCAGCGACTCGCCCCCAGGAAAGAACCGCGCTGCTGGATTCAGGCGGTGAGCGTTGGCGAGGTAAACGTCGCGCTCCTGTTCATCGGCGCGTTGCTGCGCAAGTTTCCCGACCTGCGCATCGTCGTGACCACCACGACCTCGACGGGTTACGCGCTCGCTTACGAACGCCTGCCGCAGGAAGTCGAGCTGCTCTACTTTCCCCAGGATTTCCCCTGGTCCGTCCGCCGCGCCTACAACTTGATCCGGCCCGACTTCATCGTCCTCATGGAATCCGAGTTGTGGCCGAACCATATCTGGATGGCCACGCGCCGCGGCGTGCCTTTGTTTCTGGTGAACGGCCGCATGTCCCTCCGTTCCGAGCGGCGCTACAAACGTCTGGGCCGACTCTCCCGCCGGGTTTTCGACAAGCTCGCACTCGTCTGCGCGCAGAGCCCGGAGGATGCCGATAACTTCGCGGCTCTTGGCGTGCCGCGCGACCGCGTCCACATGACGGGCAACATGAAGTATGACGTCTCGATGCCCCATGCCGATGTGCAGAAAGTCGATCCCGTCCAGTTGCTCAAGCAAATCGGCATCTCGCCCGCGCAACCGATTCTGGTCGCGGGCAGCACCCACCCCGGTGAGGAGGAAATCCTTTTGAATGTCTTCACGGATCTGCAGGTAAGATTTCCGCGCCTGTTCCTCGTCCTCGTCCCGCGGCACGTCGAGCGCACGCGCGAGGTCGCGGAACTCGCCCGGCGCAAACAAATCAAATTCGTGCTCCGCTCCGAGATCAACTCGCACCTCGAGCCGACCGCCAAGCCCTACGATTGCCTCATCGTCAACACCACCGGCGAACTGAAGTGGTTTTACAAGGTCGCGACCGCCATCTTCGTCGGCAAGAGCCTAGTGGGGCAGGGCGGCCAGAACATCGTCGAAGCCGCCGTCAGCGGTCATCCGGTCATCTTCGGACCCAACATGCAGAACTTCCGCGCCATCGCCCGCCAGTTCGTCGCCGCAGGCGCTTGCGTTCAAGTGACCGACGCCGAAGCCCTGCACCGCGTCGTGCAGGAACTCTTGGAAAATCCCGACCGCCGGCAAGCCATCGTCGCCGCCGCGCACCGCGTCATCCAGGCCAACGTCGGTGCCACCACCCGCTGCGTCGACCTGATCGAGAAAGCCCTCAAAAAGTAGTGATAATCGCCCAAAAACCACGTCCCAACCCCCTAAAATTGGGTTCGTTTTCCAAAACGAACCCACCGAATTTTTGTGTGAGTTTCCATCGTAACTGTCGTATTCACTGGCGGTTATATCAAAAAAATCACCGCGAAACGGTGGGTTCGTTTCGCAGAAACATATATGGGGGGTCCTTTTCTCCCCCGAAGGGACAAAGTTGCGCCATCTTGTCGCAGCTTTGCCATTCGCCAGTCCGACTTCACAAGGGTGGGGTTGACTATAACTCACTCTCATATTCTCAGGTTCAGAGAACATGCCCGCATTATACAACTATCGGAAACCGATGTCCAGTGGAAATATCATTATTAATATCCGATTCCTTGTCTGTCCGTTGTTTGACAGCAAGCCGAGTCAAACGGAGCGGAGTCTGACGACACGCCACACGCCGTACTCCCGTGGCAAGCCGAGCCGAAGGCGAGACGCGCCAGTGTAGTTTCTGGCGCAACTGATACGCCGCTGTCGTCTGCGGCAATCTCTGTCGTTGCCGGGGAATGCGCCCGTACTGTAGTCGCAGGCTTCAGCCTGCGTTAGGCTCCTTGCTCCACCCGACTACAAGTTCGCTTGTAGGCCGCGCCGCCCGTTTACCCCGAAGTATTTCGGGGCTTGCCGCTGTTCAAATCTGACCCTGTTTCCTTAATGAACTTGAACTGGATTGCGCAACGGCTTAAAATGAGAGTCAGCGTTTCGGTCGCTAACTGTCTGCGCAACGGTCAATGACTACAAATAAGAGTGATCTCAAAATTGGTCTGACAACTGGTGACTACCTCGGTGGGATTACACCTAGACAATGAAAGGAGATCAATATGGCTGGAATACCTGATTCGACTGTAAAGACAATAGTTCTCGTCCACGGCGGCTTCGTGGATGGCTCCGGTTGGGAAGAAGTCTATAAAATCCTCAAGAAAGACGGCTACCACGTCAGCATTGTTCAGAATCCAACGATATCGCTTGCGGATGATGTCGCTGTAACCCGGCGCGTCCTGGCGACGCATAGTGGTCCCGTGATTCTCGTTGGCCACTCTTACGGCGGAGCTGTAATCACAGAAGCCGGCAACGATCCAAAGGTCGCGGGGCTTGTTTATATCACCGCCTTTGCTTTGGATAACGGCGAGTCGGTATCGTCGCTGATCAAGGACCCCCCGCCTGGCGCTCCCGTGCCGCCGATACTGCCACCGCAGGACGGCTACCTGTTTCTCGACAAGGCGAAGTTCTCTTCCTCATTCGCTGCCGACGTGGACGCGGAAAAGGCCGCGTTCATGGCTGACTCTCAAGTCCCATGGGGCGTCGAAGCACTCAGTGGCACGATCAGTGTGGCGGCATGGAGGACCAAGCCGAGTTGGTATTTGGTTGCCACCGAGGACAAGATGATTCCACCGCCGGCCCAGCGTTTCATGTCCAAGCGCGCGGGTTCGACAGTCGTCGAGTTTGCAGGCAGCCACGCGATCTATGTGTCGCAGCCAAACGCCGTTGCAATGCTGATTAAAAGCGCCTCTAAAGGAGTGAACAAAATCTAAGGGGTCTAAAGGTCAACGCTTGACTCTTGACAGTCGGCCCGAGTCGGGAATCAGGTTCACCTCCCCGTTTTCTGCTTTTCAAGAAAGAGGGCCAATTGCTCCTCATCGAAGTATTTGCCGTCAACGCAGAGTGCGTCGCGTTCCAGGCCGATACGCTCAAATCCACGCGAACGATACAGTGAGCCTGCGGCCACGTTGCTCGCGGTGACGGTGAGAACAATCTGCCGTACGGAGCCCAGCCTTCGCGCGTGGGCAATGGCCTCGTCGAGAAGAGCCGCTCCGAACCCCTGGCCGCGGAACTCGGGAGAAACATACATGCCCCAGATCAATGCGATGTGCGGCCGCTTCACCCGGTACTCCCTGGCGAACCCCAACACCCCGACCAACCGTCCGTCATCAACAAACGCGCCGATCATACCATTGTCGGGCTTGTTGGGTGGCCGTAGTCGGGCAGCCAACTCCGTCAAAGGCAGATCGACTTCTTCAACATAACTGGAACCAAATGCCGTCGGAGATTCCTTGAGGCCTGCGAGGCGCAAAACCCGGTACGCCGTAAGATCACCGGAATCTAAAAATCGAATCGTCATTGCTTAGGATCCCTAACAGGACTTCCCATCGCTGTTGTAGCCGCGGCGCTGTGTCGCCGCGCAAGCTCCCGACCTGCGAGCCTCTCCGCCCCACGCCGACAGAGCGGCATGCCTACAAAAGTTGGTTTTGTTAGGTGGTCCTGGCGAACACGTTAGTGAGCCAGTTTTGCCGCGACAAGCCCAAACTTCTTGTTGAATCGGCTTTCCGCTCTGTTATAATCGCGGCGCTTACGGAGAGTGGGGAACATGGCTGTATTTGTAAATCGGTATCCGGAAAACGTGCCTGGGAAGTTCTACGTGGACGACCAGTGCATTGATTGTGATCTGTGCCGCGAAACGGCTCCGGACAATTTCACGCGCAACGAAGACGGCGGTTACAGCTACGTCTACAAGCAGCCGACTTCGCCCGACGAGGAAGTCCTCTGCAAGGAAGCGATGGAAGGCTGCCCCGTTGAGGCCATCGGCAACGATGGCGTGGAAGCCGCCGCCGTGGCCCCCGCGCAACCATCTCCGCAGCCGCACGCGCAATGACGCCCGCGCTGCGAGCCCGGGTCCTGCACGAATGGCGGCCATCCTTCGGCGAGGCCGACGCGTGCGGCCACAAACCGGCGAGTCCCGCGAATCAACTCGTCCCGCTCGTGATGAAGCAGCTCGGTCTCGAAGAACGGCTCCAGCAATCGCAGGTTTTCTACCTTTGGCCCACCATCGTGGGCAGCGACATCGCGCGTCACGCGCAGCCGGTCAGCCTGCGCAACGGTCTGCTGGTCGTCGCCTGCGACCACCCCATGTGGCTTCAAGAAATCACGCGCTACTCCAAGCCGCTCATCCTGCAGAAGGTCCAGGAGCGCCTCGGCAAGAAGGCTGTTCGCGACATTGCTTTCCGCATCGGCTGATGCTTAAAACTCGCCATTCTCTTTGGTTAACGGGTTTCCTTGTCTCCCTGTCAGCCGCGTCCTTCGCCCTGCCAGCCGACGGCATCCTCGATGTTCCCTTCATCGCCCAGAAGCCAAACTACTGCGGCCCCGTGGCGCTGGCGATGCTGGCGAATTATTACGGCCACGCCGTTTCCCAGGACGAAATCGCCAGCGCGATTTTTCTGCCCGACATCGGCGGCACGCTCACCAGCGAACTCGGCGATTACGCGCGCCGCTTCAACCTTTGGGTGCGCCAGTATCGCGGCTCGCTCGACGACCTCCGTCAGAAACTGGACGCCGGTGTTCCGCTGCTCGTGCTCGGGAAATTCGGCGACCAGCCGCATTACTTCGTGGTGCTCGGCTGGGACAACTTCCGGCAGGCCGTGACCGTCCATTCCGACACGCGAGCGCGCTACGAGATGCGCGTTGAGGATTTTCAGCGGCATTGGGACCGCGCAGGCAATTGGACGTTGCTGGTGTGTCCACCCGAGAAGGCGACGTGGCGTTTGTCGGCGGAGGAGCACAACGATCTTGGCCTGTTCTTCGAACGCGCCGGCCTGCTGGGAGCGGCGACCGAGCATTACGTCACAGCTACGCAGTTGCATCCCGAGAACTCCTACTTTCGCATGAATCTCGGGAACGTGTTACTCAAGCAGCGGCGGTTGCGCGAAGCCGCCAACGCGTTCACCCGCGCCGTGGAACTGGATAGGCAGAACGCGGACGCCATGAATAATCTTGCCTACACGTACTCGGAGATGGGCAGCAACCTCGACGACGCGGCCAAGTTGTGCCAGCAAGCCGCCGCCTTGCGGCCGTCGCGTCAGGCGTACTACCTCGACACGCTCGCGACCATTTACCTCAAGCAGGGCAAACTGCCGGCCGCCATCGCTGCCTTCGAGTCCGCATTGGCCGCGACGACGGAGCGCCAGGCTTCACTTCGCTCCGGCATCGAGCAGCGCCTGGCGACGGCGCGGGCGCTGCTGGCCCAACGACCGCTCACTGAAAAATAGGTACTGTTGCGCCCAGCCGGCGTAGGGGCCGAAGTGTGTGTGCGCGAATTTTCGAAGTTCACGGGTCGTCACGCGTTTCTTGCCGTCGAAATAGATTCGGCGAAGCGCCCGCTCGATCCACACGTCGATCGGGAAGGCCTGGTTGAACCCACATGCGAAAAGTAGCGTGCAGTTGGCGATTTTCTCGCCCACACCGGGCAGTTTGATCAACTCCTCAAGCGCCTGCCCGTATTCCAGCGATGGCAACGCGTCGAGATCGAGTTTGCCATTATCGATCAGGCGCGCCGCCGCCAGCAGGTTCTTGGCGCGAAAGCCCAGTTTGCAGTCCCAGAGTTGTTGATGAGTCGCGCGGGCGACGGCCGCAACGGTCGGAAAGGCGTGATGGGTGTCGCTGACCGGTTCGCCGAAGCGTCGCGCCAGCACGTCAACGATCTGCCGAATCTGCACGATCTGCTTTGACGAGCTGGCAATGAACGAAGCGAGACATTCCCACGGTTCCTGGCGGATGACGCGCAGCCCATGGTGATCCTTCACCGCCCGGCGCAAGAGCGGATCGCCGGGAAATGTCGCGAGAATGTCTGGCAACGAAACATCAAGCGCCAGGTACCGGGCCACGACCTTCTTGTCGGCCGGTGGGCGCGATTCCCATTCCACGGAGTGGGGATGTTGCCGCAGCCGGATCACCCGCCGCCCCACAACGCCCTCAAACCAACAGTCCGCCGTCCGTGACCAGCGAAAGGCCTGCCCGCATTCCACCGTGGTGGAGAGGGCAAAATCAGAAACATTGATTAAGTTCGGCATTTCTGCTACAAGCTCGCGCGGGGAACCCTAGTGATGTTCGCGAAGGAGGTCAACACCATCCATTTTGTGGGTGTTTGTGGCACCGCGAT
>JBGOTY010000004.1:0-28711 GCA_041476745.1 Verrucomicrobiia bacterium
ACGGTGAAACTGCTGGAGCTACCGGCGGTGGTGTCTCCGACGATAATGCTGGCCGCCTGCACCAGGCCGCCCGAAACCGTCACATGGGCCACGCCGCCGGTGCCACCGATTGTCCCGTCGTTACCGATGCCGAAGGTGCCGCTGGTAACGAAAAGCGAGCCGCCAGTGAAGTTGACCGTGCCGGTGGAATTGGCGGTGCTGGCAACGGTGAAGGTCGAACCCATCTGATTCGTACCGCCCGTGAAGTTCAGCATGCCCTGGTTCACCTGCACCGGACCAGCGACGATGAGCGTACCGCCGAGATTGATGAGCGTGGCGCTGGTGTTGAGCGTCAACTGATTGAGGATGTGCAGCGGCGAACTGGCGCCGACGAGCTGCAGCGTGTTGGCGTTGATGGTGAGGTTGCTGATGGTCAGGTTCGGGGGGGGCGTGGCATTATCGATGGTGACGGTATTGCTACCGGCGTTGGTGATGAGGATGGCCGAGTCGCTCAAAGATGGCGCGAGCGCCCGCGACCAGTTGTTGCTCGATTCCCATTTGCCGTTGCTGTCGATCCAACTGTTGACGGTCTGGGCGCGAGCGGTGGCGGCGAGCAGCGTGCTGAGAATGATGGCGGCGAGGAATCTGGTTTTCATGCGATGCTTCTCCTGCGATGGGTGCGGAAATAGTATTGCGTGCTGATGGACCGCTCGCCGGTGCGACCTGCGCGATACGTTCTTCAACGTCATTGTGCCCTGCGACCCTGGAGGAAAGCATCGAGCAAACGCATCGTGACGCCAGCCGCTTCACTTCTCCAAGAAGGAAGTAGACCAAAGCCTCGCCAGAAAGTCCAGTAAATTAAGGCTTCCCAAGCCTACAGGCTAACCCGCATCGTCACACCGCCCCTACGGCACCAGCCGCACGCGAAAGAAGCGGGCGGGGCGTTGGTCGCGCCGCCCACATCCAGGTAGTTGGTTACGGTGCCAAGGGTGTAGGTGGCAATGAACAGATCGGTGAATTGGTGCCCCGGATTATCTCCCCCGGCACCGGTTCGCATCTCTTGTCTAAAGCTTCTCCAATGCAAACGCAATGGCCTGCTCGGTACTCATTCCGCGTCCTTCTGACCAAGCCGTTGTAAATGCCTCCTTATCCAATTGGGCGCGGGTGGCGGCAACTTGCCGGTCATACTCCGTGCTGCTGAAGGAGACAGGCTGGCCAGTGCCGAGGCTCCCTCGGAAGGCATCCGCGATTCCAAACATTTGCGCCGCCCGATTCGATTCACTCTGAAGACCGGCGAGCATGGCAAACCCTTCGATGCAAGCGGTGATGCCCAGCTTGTCACGCAGCTCCTGAAAGAGCGTCAAGCTCTGTTGATAGAAGATCAGCGCCTTCGCAAACTCCCCTTGCAATTGCATCAGTTCCCCGTAGTTGCGCAGCGAAGCCGCCACGCCCTTTTTGTTCCCCAATTCCCGGTCGATCGCCAGGCCCTCTTCCAACAAGGCATGCGCCCGGCGGAAATCTCCGTGTTCCTCAGCCAACACCGCCAGATTCGTGAGCGACTGGGAAATGCCCGCCTTGTCCCCGATCTTTCTCCGGATCGCCAGACTTTCCTCATGCACCGCCCGCATCTTTTCAACGTCGTCCTGTGGCATAGTCCCCATGTTATTGAGCACGGAGGCGATGCTGCGCAGATCACCCAAATCACGGCGGATCGCCAACGCTTCTTGATAGAACGCCGCCGCCCGCTCCAGATCGTTCTGATCCTGTGCATACGTTCCCAACGCATGCAGCGAGGTGGCGATGGCGCTCTTGTCGCCGAGCTTTCGGCGGATCGCCAGGCCCTTTTCCTCGTTGGCCCGCGCTTGTCCATAGTCGCCATGCCTCCACGCGACCGCGCCCAGGTTGTGAAGTGCGTCGGCAATCCCACGTTCGTCGCCCAATTGTTCCTGCAACGCCAACTGCTCTTCAAAGAGCGTCTTGGCCCGCGCAGAATCCCCCTGGCAAGCTGCCAAATTGCCGGCCGCGTCAAGGGCTGCGGCTCGCAAGTCCGGCGTCAGGGCGATCTTGCCCGACAGGCATTGTTCCACCCATCCCAGCCCTTCTCTCCAATGTCCACGCAACTCCCAAAACCGCCAAATCGCCCTCGCCAATCGCACCGCGAGACTCACGTCATTAATTACTGTCCACTCCAGGACACTCCGCAGGTTGTCATGCTCGATCTCAAGACGTTGCAGCCATGACCCCTGTTCGGGACCTGCCAACTGTGTGCCCGCACGCTCCGCCAACTGTAGGAAAAACTCCCGGTGTCGCCCGCGTGCCTTCTCCGCATCCATCGAGCTTTCCAATTTCTCACGGGCATACTGGCGGATCGTCTCCAATAATCGGTAGCGGGTTTGCTTGTTCCCGTCCACCTCCGAGACAGACACGAGCGACTTGTCCACCAGGCTCGTCAGCAGGTCAAAGACCTCCCACGACTCAATTCCATCTCCGCCGCACACGGCTTCGGCCGCTTCCAGTGTCCACCCGCCCGCAAAGATCGCCAGCCGACCGAACATGAGGCGCTCCGGCTCCGACAACAGGTTGTAGCTCCAGTCGATCAGTTGGCGCAGGGTTTGTTGGCGCGGCATGGCCGTCCGGCTGCCACCGGTTAGCAACCGAAACCGGTCGTCCAGCCGCTGGACAATCTGTTCGGGCGTGAGCATTCTCACGCGTGCCGCCGCCAGTTCGATGGCCAACGCAATACCGTCCAATCGCCAGCAAATCTGCGCCACCGCGGGCGCATTCTCGTTGGTGATCTGAAAATCGGGCTGAACCGCCCGGGCGCGCTCAATGAACAATTTCACTGCGTCGTACTGTTCCATGTTCTGGGCCGGCGGCAGGTCGCTCGGCCCCGGCGCGGTCAGCGTGGACACGTTCCGGAGCGTCTCGCCGGCAATCCCCAGCCGCTCGCGGCTCGTCGCCAAAATCTTCACCTTGGGGCAGCCTTTCAGCAGCGCGTCGGTCACGCGGGCGCAACCATCCATGAGCTGTTCGCAGTTGTCCAACAAGACCAGGAGCGTTTTGTTTTGGGCGTGATCGACCAGGCTGGTCAGCACGGGACGGTTGGGTTGCTCGCGAACGCCCAACACGGTGGCGACGGCTTGCCCAACCAGGTTCGAATCGGTCAGCGCTTGCAAATCCACGAACCACACGCCATCGGGAAACTCCTCCAGCAGGTCCGCCCCCACCTGGAGTTCCAGACGGGTCTTGCCGATGCCCCCAATTCCCGCCAAGGTCAGTAGTCGGGTGGTGACAAACTGCTTCTTAATCTCCTCCAGTTCTTTTTCGCGCCCGACAAAGCTGGTCAGTTGCACCGGCAAGTTGTTAGGGAGATTGTCGAGCGATTTCAGTGGTGGGAATTCGGACGGCAGATCGGGATGCACCAACTGGGCGACCGTTTCGGCCCGGACCAGATCGCGGAGTCGGTGGTCACCAAGGTGTTTCAAGGTGCAGTTGTCGGTCAAATTATCTCGCACCAGCTCCTGGGTCGCCAGCGACAACAATACCTGTCCACCGTGACCCGTTGACAAGAGCCGGGCCACCCGGTTCAACGGCGGTCCAAAATAATCTCCGTCGCGCTCTTGCGCCGCACCCGTGTGCAACGCCATCCGCACCCGCAAAGGTCCCGTCTCAGGCCACGATTCAGCGATCAATGCGCGCTGGGCGGAGAGTACGGCCCGCACCGCTTCCGGAGCAGTCGCGAAGGCGGCACAAAAGGCATCCCCGATTGTCTTGAAGACATACCCGCCCTCGGTCTGAATAGTGCCGCGTAGGATATCATCGTGGCGTGCCAGGGCCGCCGTCATCGCTTTCTGGTTCTGTTGCCATAGCCCAGTGCTGCCCTCGATGTCGGTAAAAAGGAAAGTGACCGTGCCGCTAGGAAGCTGGGACATAACAGGCTCTCCGTTACCCCCTCCGCTCCATCGCCGTCAAGCGCATTTTCCCGTTGTCGGTCAATGGATTTTGGGGATTGAATTAGGAACCAGTTTTGACGATCCTACCTCCTAGCTGACACATGGCAAAGAAAACGGACGGAGACGCGGCACTCCCAACAAGTGCGCCCTCAGAAACGTTGAGTTTCATTACGGCGCTCTTCTTGGCTCATTTTCCGGAGCGTAACACAACCTTTCTCACCGGGATATTCAAGCAGATCCAGAAAGCATTCGCCGGTACCTATCCTGGTTACCAGAGCTGCGACACGGTCTTTCACGACCTTGCCCATACCTGTCAAGTAGCGATCGCCACTGTGTGCATTCTCGATGGGTACTGCAAGAGCGGCCGGTTGCCGGTCCTGACATTCCGTGGCTATGAGCTGGCTGTTGCCGGAATTCTGCTGCATGACATCGGTTACCTGAAGGAAGTCGGCGACAATCGGGGCACTGGCGCCAAGCACACCTTCTCGCATGTTGAGCGCAGCGCGGACTTCGCGGCGAAATTTCTTCCCTCCTTTGGGGCGACACCGGACGAAATCCGCCAGGTACAATTGTCGATTCGCAGTACCGCCGTGAACGTGGACATGAGCAAACTTCCATTCCGCGATCCAGGAGAACGGTTCATGGGATGCGTGCTTGGTTCCGCTGACCTTTTGGGGCAAATGGCTGCCCCGGACTACCCGGAACGTTTGCCAAGACTGTTCCGCGAGTTCGCCGAGGCAGCCTCGTACTCGCACGTGGCGACAGGCGGAAGGGCTTCATCCCAAAGTGCCGAAGATCTGTTGCGCCGCACACGAGAGTTTTACCACGGCTACGCGCGCCGCATGCTCGACCACGAGTGGGACGGCGTTTACCACTTGCTGGAGTATCATTTCCCAGACGGTCGCAATCTCTACGTGGAAGCGATCGACGCCAATCTGGATCGGATTGATCGGCTTTTGGAAAATTGACGGATCATTGGCGGTGGTTTACTTGGGTGACACGGACTGCCCGAGCCTCTGATCGAAAGATCGAACCGATTCTGAGAACTGCCGCGGGTCGAAATCTGGCAAGGACTGGACAAGGCTGAAGAGCCGGTCCAAATCTGTGCGTGTGACCGGGGCTTCTGGAGGAAGCGAGCCAACCAGTCTGTCGAGGGCGAGCACCAGGCGTTCGGCTCTGCGGGCCTGGATCTCCTGCGGAATGGCCGCGTCGGCAAACGCCGGGCCGGTTGCCGCCAGCCGAGCCAGCGCTCGACGGGAACGGTCCGCCGACCACTCGATTGCCGCGGCGTGCCGGGCAAGCTCATCGGACAATGTCTGGACTTGTGTTGCGTTCCCCGGTGTCGGCTCCCGTTCGAGTGGTGCCAGCGACGGCAAGCTAGCGTCGTCAGTCTGCTGCAGCACCCAGAGCAATCCGCTCCAGCGGGCCTTCAGGCGGTCGGTGGGCTGCGGCTCGCGGGCGAGCTGCCAGCTCAGTTCGCGCAACGCAACAGCCTGGCCAACGAGCCAGGCCTGTGCCCCTGACCAGTTCGGGGCTTCGCGCCAGTGTTTGGGTTCGGTGACGCATTGGCCGCCGAGCTCGAAAATCAATTCGGGATGCCCGGCACGCAGAAGATCGGCATCGACGTTTTGGTGGCAGGCGACACAGGTGTTGGCGCGGACGTACAGGTTCTTTAGGTCACGCATGCCGGCAGTGACACGGTCGACATGCGTGTAATCCGGACGCGTATGGGCGCGCAGCCAGAACTCGCCCACACCATGGCAGGATTCGCAAGACACGCCCTCGGTCGCTTTGGCGGACGGTGCTCGCCCCACCTCGGGCACGGCTTGAAAGGGCGTATGGCAAACGGTGCAGCGTGCGCTCTGCGATGGGTCGGCGATTCGCAGCGTCTCGGCAATGCGCTGGGATCGGGCGATGGTCAATGTTGCATAGGAGCGCGAGTGGAAGTCCTTTTTTGACCAGATCAGGAACTGATCGCGATTGGCCTTGGCACCGCCATGGCACCCCGAGGTGCTGCAACTTTGCGACCCGAGGAACCGCGGCGGCGGCGGCGTTTCGGCGCGGGCCGTGTGACAGAGGACCAGCGCCATTGCAAACGCGGTTAGGGATTTACTCCGCACCGACGTTGTGTTAAACGAAGCGCGCTGGAAATGCAATCCATTATCGAGATGCTGCAACGGTGGTTGGGCGTGAATCCCGGGTTGGCAATCGGTTTTGTGTTTCTCGGGGCGTTCACCATCCAGATGGGGGCCTTGGCACTCTCCGCCATCGCGCGCGCGCTCCACGATCATCGGCAGCGTTCGCTGGCGGGCGAGCGCCTGCGCCTGCTTGTCAAAGCCGCAGCGCGGCAGTGCGAGGAGGCGGGGCAGGCCCGGCTTTTATGGAACGGCTATCGCAAGTTTCAGATCGCCCGCAAAGTGCAGCAGTGCGAAGGGGTGTGGTCGTTCTACCTGCAGCCACATGACCGTAAACCGGTGCCTGCGTTCAAGCCCGGGCAGTACCTGACGTTCCAGCTCAACTGTCCGGGCCGCGACAAACCGGTCGTGCGCTGCTACTCAATCTCCGACAGCCCGCACCACACCGATTATTACCGCGTCACCATCAAACGCGAAGGGCCGCCACCGGACCGCCCCGAGCTGCCGCCAGGTGTCGCGTCCTCACACTTCTGCGATGTGTTGCGCGAGGGCGACATCATCGATGCCAAAGCGCCGGCCGGCCACTTCTGCCTGGACTTGGAAAAGACCACCCCGATCGTGCTGATCTCTGCTGGCGTGGGGGTGACACCAATGCTGAGCATGGCCAATGCGATCGCAGCGGGCGACTCTCAGCGCGAGTGCTGGTTCTTCTTCGGGGCCCGCAACGGTACTGAGCACATCCACCGCGACGAAATCGAAGCGCTCTCTCGTGGCCGCAGCAACATCCATGTTCATGTCTGCTACAGCCGGCCGCGGCCGGAAGACAAGGCGGGCTCGGATTACAACCACAATGGCCGTGTCAGCATCGAGTTGTTCAAGGAACTGTTGCCCTCGAATAATTATGAGTACTACCTCTGCGGCCCCGGCGCGTTCATGAAGAGCATCACAGACGGTCTGCGCGAATGGGGTGTGCCTGACAGTGCGGTGTTCTACGAGGCGTTTGGTCCCGCCACTGTCAAGAAGGCCGCGCCGGCGCCGGTGGCTGGCGCACCGACCTCGCCCGGTTTCCAGGTCACGTTTGGCAAATCGAAAAAGACCTGCGCTTGGAGTTCCAGCCAGGGGTCGTTGCTGGAGCTTGCCGAGCAGCAGGGCGTCCGCATCGAAGCCGGCTGCCGGGCGGGCAGTTGCGGCACCTGCTTGGTGGCCATCAAATCGGGTGCGGTGGAATACCTGAGCAAGACGGAAGCGCAGCCGGAAGACGGCTCCTGCCTCACCTGCATCTGCAAACCAAAAGCCGACCTGGTGCTGGACGCCTAATGGCCACCACCGCCCTTATCGTTGACCGACCGAAACGTTGGGACTCGGCGTTCGATCCAAATATGACGGATGCCGATGTCGCACGGCTGCTGACAATGGCGCCCTTCAGCCAGATGAAGGCCGATCGGTTTCCGCTACGCGATATCCTGCGTAACGACGCGCGGTTGCGTCGATTTCGCGCGGGCGAAATTATTGTCCGCGAAGGCGATTACGGTACGTCGGCGTTCATGATCATTCAGGGCGCCGCCTGCGTGGTGATTGCGCCGGGACTGCCCGAGGCGCTGCTGGGCCGGCGCCCGCAGCGCCGCAAAAACCCTCTGGCCGTGCTCGCGCAGTTGTGGGCCAACGCGCGCCACCCAGAAGTTCGCCGTCCCTCCGACTTGCGGGTGGATGAGCGTCTGGGACAACGGGACGCCGGCGATGACGAAGTCCGCGTGTTCCTGCAGGACGTGCCGCGCGTGCTGGATGGGCGTCGCACGGCGTCGTTGGCGACCGGTGAATTCTTCGGGGAAATCGCCGCGCTCAGCCGCGTGCCGCGCACCGCCACCGTGTTCGCCGAAGTGGACGACACGGAGTTGCTGGAGATCCGCTGGCAGGGCCTGCGCGACGTCATGAAAAGGGACGACGCGCTGCGCCAGCACATCGAGGAGAAGTATCGTGAACGATCCCTGGAAACCTATTTGCGCGCGTTGCCGATGCTGCGCCATCTCACGGATGCGCAACTGCAGGAGTTGATGCGCCAGACCGAGTTCTTCACCTTTGGCGACTACGATTGGTCGGGCGATTACAAACGCCTCCTGCACTCGGGCGGAACCGCGGGCCCCGGCAAGGAACCGGTCATCGCGCAGGAAGGTGATTACCCCAACGGCGTTGTTTTTGTCCGCGCCGGGTTTGCGCGCCTGGGCCGGCGGTTTGGCCGCGGACAGCGCACGCTGAGCTACCTGGGCGCCGGACAGTACTATGGGTTTGAGGAGATCGCGCACAACTGGCGACGGAAGGACGAGCCCGTGCCTCTCCAACTCACATTGCAGGCCATCGGCTACACGCACGTCCTGATTATCCCGACGGCGGCGATGGAGGAACTGGTTCTGCCAACTCTTCCGCCGCGGCTGATGCCCCCGCTGGTCGAACCCGAGCCCGCGGTGGCTGCCAAAGCACCGAAACCGGATCAACGCGATGCGTCAGCCAAACTCGGGCCCGACCTGCTCGAGTTTTTGACGGAGAACCGTTTCTTCAACGGGACCGCCGCCATGCTGATCAATCTGGATCTATGCACACGCTGCGACGATTGCGTGCGCGCCTGTGCGGCAACCCACGACAATAATCCCCGTTTCCTCCGCCACGGGCCGGCCAGCGGGCCGGTGATGGTCGCCAACGCCTGCATGCACTGTGCCGACCCGGTGTGCATGATCGGCTGCCCCACGGGCGCGATCCATCGCTCGGCATTCGGTGGGCAGGTGGTCATCAACCAGGCCACTTGCATCGGCTGCGCCATCTGCTCCAACAATTGTCCTTATGACGCCATCCGCATGGTCGATATCCGCGGGACCGACGGCACATTCCTTGTGGACAAAGACATGAAGGCGATCCAGAAGGCAACCAAGTGTGACCTGTGCGTCGAGCAATATGGCGGCCCCGCCTGCCAGAGGGCCTGCCCGCACGGAGCGCTGATCCGCGCCGACATGGGCGACGTGGACGCGCTGGTTTCGTGGCTGGGGCGATGATGAACTTCGCCCTGAGACGAGGACTCGGCGTCGCTGTCCTGATCGCCACAACGGTGGTGGTGGTTCGTTGGCGGCCGGTTACCGCGTACGTCAGCGGCTGGCTCCTGTTTGCGCTGATGATCGCGCTGACTGTCTTCAACGCCCGCAAGAAGCTGCCCTTCCTGCCGTTGATGAGTTCCGAGGCGTGGCTGCAGTTCCATATTTACGCCGGGCTGTTCTCGGCGGCGGTGTTTTTCGTCCACATCGGCTGGCACATGCCACATGGCTGGTTCCAGGGCACGCTGGCAGCGCTCTACGTTCTGGTGATGCTTAGTGGCATTGTCGGGTTGGTGTGGTCGCGCACGTTACCGAAGCGGCTGACCACCCGTGGCGGCGAGGTGCTCTATGAACGGATTTCCGCGGTTCGTCGCGCCCTACAGGAACAGGCGGAGGCGCTCGCGCTGCCACCGGTTGCCGAGGCGCGCTCGGTCATTCTCGCGGAGTTCTATGCGGAAAACCTCGCGGGGTTCTTTGACGGCGCGCACAACTTCTGGCGCCACCTGTTGGAGTCCCGTGCGCCGCTGAACGAGTTGCTCGCCCGGACCGACAATCTCAGTCGCTACCTCAACGATTCCGAACGTTCCACGATGGAAAAAATTGCGACGCTGGCGCGCCAGAAAGACGGGCTGGATTATCAGTACGCGCTACAGGTGACGCTCAAGGGCTGGCTTTTCGTGCACATTCCGCTCACCTACAGTTTGCTGCTGGTTTCGATCGTGCACGTCGTGCTCGTGTACGCGTTCTCCGGAGGCGCGCCGTGAGCGAACAGCTGCCGGCACCCGAATTCGACGCCGCGCAGTACGAACGCCCGGGTTGCAAATGGATCTGTGGGCGAGCGGCGGAGGGTCGTCCATGCCGTATTGGGCCGAGCCCGGGTGGCGACTGTCGCGCCACGTCCGAATGCACGCCCGCGCTGCAAATCAAGTCTGGCGAAACCAAGGGCCGTTGGCGGTGTACCCGACCCAAAAGCGCTGGCGGTCCGTGCGTCGAAGGGTCACTCCCCGATGGCACTTGCAGCCATCCGATTCCACGCTGCCAGCCCGTGCGCAGTCTGCGTGCCAAACGCGCCCTCGCCACCCTGTGGACGGTGGCCGTCACCGTCGGTGGGCTGCTCGTTGCGCTATACGGCAACGCGCGGTGGAGTTTTATCACACCCCGCGAAGTCTCGTCGCACCACTCGGGTGCCGCGTTTGAAAAATCGGCGAAACTTGCCGGCCGGGAAAATAACTGCTCCGCCTGCCACACCGCCGCGCGCCGTGGTCCCGCGGGATGGATCCAGGTTGCGTTTCTCGCCGAGCCGGGTCCACTGGACTGGAGAAAACTGTCGAGCGTCCCCGGGAAAACGATGACCCGGCTGGATCAGGCCTGTGAGCGCTGTCACACACTACACGAGTTTCACCAACCCAACGTCGTATGGAATTACTCATGTTCCGCCTGCCACCGCGAACACGAGGGTGCCGGGCCAATGAAAGCGCCCGCCAGTGCCGAGTGCTTGAGTTGTCACGGCGAGGCGGCGACGATGCAGGCCTCGGTCGAGAAGGCCAGGACGTTGCCACCTGAGGCCTTCCAGTATCGCACGGGCGGTACTCGCATCGCCTTCCAGACGCCGCGGCCGGCGCGCGGGCACACGCATGTGTTCCACGCGTTCGCCGACCATCCTGAATTCCAGGTGGTCGCCGAACACCTCTGCGATCCCGATACGCTCAGATTCAATCACCAAACACACCTGACAGGCAACATCCCGCTTCTGGACGGGCATAAGCTCGCATGCGCCGATTGCCATAAGCCCGACGCCACGGGTACATATATGCGGCCGGTCACCTTCGAGGCCAATTGCCGGTCCTGCCATGCGTTGCAGTTCGATGCGAAGAATCCGGAGCTTCAACTTCCTCACGGCAACGCTGCCGCCGCGCGCGCCTTTTTACGCAGTCTGCCGACGCAGTACGCCGATCTGGGCCGGCGCGTCAAGGGGATTACCCGGCAACCGGCGTTGGAGGAATTTGTTGGGCAGCAGATGGCCGCCATTCGTCAGCAGGCACGAGCCGGAGAAGATCTGGAACGCGAGGCCTTCTTTAATACGGCACGCCAGGGCCCCGATGGCCGGCCGCGTTATGCGGGCTGCGCCTACTGCCATGAGGTCAAGCCGACCGGCGAGGGAACGCCTCTGGTCACGCCCCCCATGATGCCCGACCGCTGGCTGACAGGCGGGCGATTCGACCATGCCCGTCATGCCACAATGGCGTGCGCAACCTGCCACGACGCGCAGCACAGCCACGAAACCGCCGATGTCATGTTGCCCTCCAAACAGGTGTGCGCTTCCTGCCACAGTCCGCAGGGTGGCGCATCATCGTCCTGTGCGAGTTGCCACAACTATCACAATACACCCCTTACAGTGACGGATTCCGCGGGAACTTTGCATACGGCAGACGCGCGTCCCGGAAAATGATCTGGTCAGAGCGCAGGGCAGTGGGCGGCGCGAAGAGCGCCGCGCCCGATGCTGCGATCAGATCGTCCTGATCGACACCGTCGCCGCTGACACCAATGGCTCCAATCAGCACGCCGTTGGTGTACAGAGGAAATCCGCCGGGAAAAATGGTGATGCCGTTTGGCAGGTTGGGGTCAGCCCCGGGCGATACCGTGAGCAGTGCGTTATTCAGTGGATTGGTCACCCCCGCGGGAAACGCCGAGAAGCTTTCCTGCAATCCAAAGAACGGCCCGCTGGTTGTGTGGAAGATCCCCGGTGGATACAAGCTTTGCGCGAGGAATCCGACGGCCCGCGTGGAGTAGGCGTGGTTTGTGGGCAAGTTGGGAGGGAATAGTCCCGCCGCCAGCGGGCTCGAGAAGAACAGTGCCGTCCGCGCCTTCTGCACCGAGACATCCCAACTGAAAATCGTGGCTTCGCCCACTCGAAACGTCCCGAGTATCTGGGGTGCGACACCGGCGGCGTTCGGGTTGTTGACGACGGAGATGAACACTTGGGCCGATTGCCCTCGCGGCAGGCGGATGCCAGCCCTCGTCGTCGCGGCGCGCTGGGCGGCAAACAAAAGCATGTTGGTGACGTCGCTCGCGGACAGCCGTGCCTGGCCGTCGATCATTCCCGCAATCGGGTCGTCGATGATCGCCGACCGCACCTCGCCGGTCACGCCCCCAAGTACCAACGGCGGGTAGTTCACCGCCGGCGAATTGGTCAGGGGGAAATCGGGTACGTTGGCCCCGATGCTACCGAGTGTCGCAGGAGGACTTGTCCTGGTGTGGCTCCGCACATACGGCAGCCGGATGCCATTGATGAGCACGTGCGTCGCCAGGATCTTGTGGGCTGGTTGGAATCCCACTTGGCCCGACAGGGCCACGTCTTCACTCGTCTCGGGCCGGAATACTTCCTTCACGAGACTCTCCATGCTGATCATCAACAGGTCGTTGGGCTGTGCCACACCCACGCCGCCAATGAGATTCGTGCCATTGTTGTAAAGCGGAACGCCACCCGGTATACCATCCAAACCGCCCAGAAGAGCGGCCACCACCGGCCCGCCGTTGGTTCCGCCGTTCTGACCCGGCACAAAGCCCGCTGGATTTTTGTAGCGGTTGACATCGGAGAAGGAAAGGCTCGAGAAATTAACACCCACCAGCGGGCCGGTTGGCGTGTTGCGAATTCCGGGTGGAAAATGCTGTTGCACGATCATCAGTGCCGTGCGCGAGGTGAACGCTTCCTGGTCGCTGCTCAGAAATGCCGCGGTGCCCGCCCGCGCTGTCGCCTCGGCCACAAGGTTGGAGAACGTGCTCGTGGCGGGGAACGAACCATCGACGCTCCAAACGCCAAGCACAAACCCTTCCCGGTCGACAACAGCAATGACACTGTCGGGGGCGATGACGCTCGCCCTCGTGACGGCCTGGGAGATAACCGTCGCGACGTCATTGGAGGTCATTTGTGAAAACGCGGCTGAGGCAAAGCCCAGCAGGACGCCGAGGACAAGGGTGAGCATTTTCACGGCACGGAATTTTTACGACGAAGATTCCATTGGCAGCAAGCCTAAACCGTCGGCAACCAGTTACAGCTTGATTTTTCCAGGTAATTGCAACACCCTCCTCACCTTAGAATGACTAGGCGAGGAGGCGTTCTCGGCGTTTCATTAAGTTTCGCGGTCGTCGCATCCGGCGTGCTGGCAGAACAGGTCGATCCGGACCGCCTCAAACAGCATCAGATTGTCAGCCATGGATCTCCACCCAGCTCCCCCGCCGCATTCAGCCCCGATCCTCAAGGGCTTCCCGTTTTGCCGCAGCCGCTTGAGGCCGCTCCGCTCACCTTGGAGATCCAAGTGACCGTCAGTTCAGGCATGCCACCGTTGTCCCCGGCACAGTTCAATCCCGATCCGGGCGCTGCCCAAGGCCCGGCGCCTGCTCCTCCACCTCCTTACTTCAAGCCGGAATTTAAGCTGGGGCCGCTCTACGGCGAGGAGCCGGTCCCAGGAGCGTTCGCGCTGCCGCGCTTCAGCACCGAAATGAAGGAGATCGTCGAGATTGAACCGTGCCCCACGCCCGATTCGCGACGCGAGCCGTTACCCCCGGCGCTCCAGCTCCCGCGCATGGAGGTGCGCGCCAATGAACCAATTACCAACAAATGGGAGGAGCCGGAATACACGCGCCAACGCGAGCCGTTCGAGACCCCGACCAATACAGTTCCCGTGATCGACCGCTGGAAAGTGCCGTTCGCTCCCTGGCAGCGCTATGCCGATCGCCCCGCCGAGACACCCTACCAGCACGCGAAACCGGCGTGGTGGGCCCCGTACCAGCAGAGTGTCCTCAAGGGCGATGCGCCCATCATCGGTCAGGATGTTTTTCTGGATCTCACCGCTGTTTCCGATACGCTCTTTCAGGGTCGGCGGTTGCCCATTCCGAGCGGCGTCAGCGCGCAGTCGCCCGGCAGCGCTGACTTTTTTGGCGACGGCGATGAACTGTTCGTGTCCCAGAACTTTTCGTTCACCGCCGATCTATTTAAGGGCGAGACGGTCTTCCAGCCGGTCCACTGGATGGTCCGACTCGAGCCCGTCTATAATGTCAATTATCTCTCAACTCAGGAGCGCGGCGTCGTCAGCCCGAACCCCGTCGACGGCATCGACCGTCTCAGGGAATACTTCGCCCTGGAGCAGGTCTTCGGCGAACTGCACCTCGGTGATCTGTCGGATAATTACGATTTTTTCGCGTGCCGCGCCGGCAATCAGCCGTTCAGCAGCGATTTCCGCGGGTTCATCTTCGACGACATCAACCTTGGCGCGAGGGTTTTTGGGAATGCAGACAATAACCGCTGGCAGTATAATGCGATCGTATTGCCGATGCGCGAAAAGGATACCAATTCCGGTCTGAACACGTTCGACGACCGCGATCAGTATGTGTTTATCGCCAACATCTACCGCCAAGACTTTTTCACCCCGGGGTATACCGCCCAGTTTAGCTTCCACGCCAACCTTGACGACGGCCGCACCCACTACGACAACAACGGCAATATCGCCAGACCCTCCCCTCTCGGCACCGTCATCCAACATGATGTCCACGCCTATTACCTCGGGTGGACAGGCGACGGTCACATCGGCCGGCTCAATATTACCCACGCATTCTATGAAGCGCTCGGGCGTGACGACTTAAACGGCCTGGCTGGCAGACCCGTTACCATCAATGCCCAGATGGCCGCCGCTGAGTTGTCCTATGATCGTGATTGGATCCGTTATAAACTGTCCTTGTTTTACGCCTCCGGCGACCGCAACTCCGAAAACGGCACCGCCACCGGTTTCGACGGTATCATCGATAACCCGGCTTTCGCCGGCGCGCCGTTCAGTTATTGGATCAGCCAGGGAATCAACCTCGCCGGCACTTCCGTCGCGTTGAAACAACCCGACAGCCTCTTGCCCAATTTGCGCACGAGCAAGACGGAAGGCCAGGCCAACTTCGTCAACCCGGGCCTGATCCTCGCTGGCGTCGGCACGGACCTGGATATAACCCCGGAATTGCGCGGGTTTTTCAACGTGAACTATCTCCGGTTCGCCGAGACTGACGCGATCAAGACCGCGCTCCTAACTGACAAGGTCGATGGTGAAATCGGCTTCGATTGCAGCATTGGCGTGCGCTATCGGCCCCTACTTACTGATAATATTGTCGTCACCGCCGGCTTTGGCGTTCTCATACCCGGCAGCGGCTTTCGGGATATTTACGCGCGCGGCCCCATTCCCACGTCTACCGGCGGGAGCCACAATGGTCAAACGGATGATTTCCTGTACAGCGGTTTGGTGAAACTCACGTTCACCTATTAACCCATGAATAACAACATACGCGCGGTTCTCGGTGGGATGGCACTCGCGGTGGCTGCTGCACTTGCGGCCAGCGGCCAAGATGATGGATTCGGCCCGCCCATCGCGGTATCGCGGGACCAGCCGCCACCGACGATGCCCAAAACGCGCAATTGGATCGACCAGACTCATGAAGAGGCAATGACCAAGAGCCGCGGTTGCCTCGAATGCCACAAGAGTATCGAGGACATGCATGCCTCGCCCCACGTGGTCCTCGGGTGTAGCGATTGCCACGGAGGTAATCCCACCCCTGGCCTGACCATGCGCAAAGCCCACGTGGCCCCGCGCAATCCGATCTTCTGGCAGTCTTCGGCGAAGCCTGTCGACTCCAATGTATTGCTGAACCACGAATCGCCCGAGTTTATCCGGTTCGTCAACCCCGCCGACCTGCGCGTCGCCCAGCAGGCTTGCGGACTGTGCCACCGAGAGTCCATCGACCACGTGCAACACAGCATGATGAACCACGGCGCGATGCTCTGGGGCGCAGCCCTCTATAATAATGGTTCCGTCCCCTTCAAGAATTACCGCTACGGCCAGGCCTACGGGCCCGATGGCGAGCCACTGCGGTTGATCAATCCATATCCGCCGACGCCCGAAGAGACGCGCACGAACGGAGTCCTGCCTTTCATTGATCCACTCCCGCGGTTCCCGCTGGGGCAACCGAGCAATATCCTGCGCATTTTCGAGAAAGGCGGCGAAAAACAAAACCAGCTCGGCATTCCGAATCCCGATGAACCGCCGGGTCATCCCGAGCGACGGCTTTCGGAGCGGGGCCTGGGCACGCTCAACCGCATCGACCCCGTCTTTCTCAACTTGCAGAAGACGCGTCTGCACGACCCATTGCTGGGATTCATGGGCTCAAACGATCACCCGGGCGATTATCGATCCAGCGGTTGCGCCGCCTGCCACGTGGTCTACGCCAATGATCGTTCTCCCGCCAACTCCGGCTGGTACAGCAAGTACGGCAATCAGGGCCTGAGCTTCACGGCCGATACCCAGATCTCCAAACGCGAGCGCGGCCATCCGATCAGTCATCAATTCACCCGCTCCATCCCCAGCAGTCAGTGCATGGTCTGCCACATGCACCAGGGCAACCTCTTCGTGAATCCCTATCTCGGTTATACGTGGTGGGACCAGGAATCCGATGGCGAGTTGCTCTACCCCGCCAAGCAAAAGAACCCGAACGAGGCCGAACTGGCCGAATCGTTTCGGCGGAACCCCGAAGCCGCCGCCGCGCGCGGGCTGTGGGGCGACCTGGATTTCCTGGAGAAAGTTGCCGAGTTGAATCCGCAACTCCAGCACACGCAGTTCGCCGACTATCACGGCCACGGCTGGATCTTCCGGGCGGTCTTCAAGAAGGATCGTCAGGGAAACCTGCTCGACCTGGACGGGAAGATGATTGCTCAGGATGACTCGAACAAATGGGCGAGGGCGGTTCACCTGAAGGACGTGCATCTCGCGCGCGGAATGCAGTGTGTCGATTGCCACTTCCTCAACGATGTGCACGGCAACGGCAATCTCTACGGCGAGCCCCGCGCCGCTACCAGCATCGAATGCATCGATTGCCACGGCACCATCACGCAGCGGCCCACGCTTGTCACCTCCGGCAATGCCGGTCGCTATGCCCTGACGAACTCGACCACGCCCTTCGGCCCCCGCTTTGAGTGGGTCAGCAAAAAACTCTACCAGCGTTCCTCGATGAATCCCGACGTGCGTTGGGAAATCCCGCAAACCATGGACACGATTGACCCAACCTCGCCACACTACAACGCGAAGTCTGCTTACGCGAAGACGGTGCAGCGCGATGGGAAGACGTGGGGCCAGGTCAACTGTCCCGTCGCGCATGAAAACAGCAGTATCTCGTGCCAGATCTGTCACACGGCATGGGCGACCAGTTGTTTCGGCTGTCACCTGCCGATGCGCGCCAACCAACGCGTGCCCACCAACAAGTTCGAGGGCCTGACCAGCCGCAATTATACGACATATAATCCCCAGGTTGTCCGCGATGATGTGTTCATGCTCGGCCGCGATGCGACCTACAAGGACCATCGCCTGGCCGTGATCCGTTCTTCCAGCGCCGTGATTGTGGGCTCGCAAAACGCCAACCGTGAATGGGTCTATTCCCAACAACAGACTGTTTCGGCGGAAGGCTATAGCGGCCAGGCGTTCAACCCGCATTTCGCGCACACCACCAGCAGCGTCGGCACGACCAAGAATTGCAGCGACTGTCATCTTTCCCAGCAGAACGACAACAATGCCTGGATGGCACAGCTTCTCGGCTTTGGCACCGGCACGGTGAATTTCTTTGGACGCTACGCCTACGTCGGCTGCGGTGAAGGCGGCTTGCGCGCCGTTGTGTGGACCGAGCCAACCGAGCCGGAAGCCGCCATCGGCAGTCATCTCCAGAAGATTGCCTATCCGGACAACTATCGAAAACACGAGGAAGGCGGCCGCGTTCTCCAGGACGCCTACGAGCACCACGCCAGGGACATACTCGACCTGACGTTGCGCGGCGAATATCTCTACACCGCCAATGGATCGGGCGGATTCGAAGTCTTCGACGTTGCCAATATCGACAATAAAGGCTTCAGCGAACACATCGTCTCCACACCGGTCTCACCGCTGGGCCAGCGCACCCGCGTCCCCACTAAGTTCGCCACCAGCGTCATTCTGCCCAGCACGCTCGGTATCGATCCGCTGCGCACCCGCCTGCCTGAGAACGAAGAGCAGCCGATCAACCCGATCTACGGCTTTGTTTACGTCACCGACCTGGAAGAGGGCTTGGTGATCTGTGGCGTCGGCACCCTGGTCGATGGCGATCCCGACAACAACTTCCTCGACAGGGAAACAGTCGTGCGCTTCAACCCCGACGGCCGGCTCGATGGGGCGATGCACGGCTACATGGCCGGCACCCGACTCTACGTCATTTGCCGTCGCGGCCTGGTGGTGGTGGACATCAGCGAGCCCACCAAACCCAGGATTGTTGCTGAACTTGCCGATGGTTCGCTCAAAAACCCACGGGCCATCGCTGCCCAATTCCGCTATGCGTTCATCAGTGACGATGAAGGCGTGAAGGTCGTGGAGCTAACGGATCTCCGTGTCGTCGCCAGTATCCCGCTGGCCCACGCTGGCCGACTTTACGCGGCGCGCACGTATCTCTATGTTCCAAACGGTTTGGACGGCCTCGCGATCATTAATATCGAGAATCCCGAACAACCGAAAATCGATCAGGTGTTCACCGCCGACGGTGTGCTCAATGACTGCCGCGCTGTGCAGATCGGTTCGGTGAACGCGTCGATGTTCGCGCTCGTCGCTGACGGGAAACACGGGTTCCGTGTGGTGCAGCTCATCTCGCCCGACACCGTCCCCGGTTACATGGGCTTCAGCCCCCGCCCAAGTCCGAAGTTGATCGCGACGTACCCCATCCACGACGGCGAGGCCCTGGCTGTCTCGCGGGGGCTTGACCGCGACCGCGTTGTGGATGAAACGGGGAACCAGACGGTCGTCTTTGGTCGCCGCGGCTCGCGCCCTTTCCACCTCGACGAGATGGCTGCGTTTTCCCGACATGGTGGCACCGGCGAATTGTACCGCGTTACCGACCAACTCACGGGGAAACCGCTTCCGTTCACTTCTCCGGAGCCGAGCGCGGCCGCGGCTGCTGTGCCCCCGTCGCGAGCCCGGCTTGAGCGGCGAGGGCAATAAGGTGCCGTCAGATCGGCCCATGCGAAAGACCGCGTCGGTGCGCGTCACGGTTTTGTGCCTACTCTGGGCCATAGTCGTGTTGGCGGCGCAGAAGTTCGGGCTTGGCCTGCTCGTCCGGGAGGAACTGGCCTCGCTCGATTTCCGGTTTCGACTGCGCGGTGTCCGCGCGGCCTCGCCAGAAATCGTAATTCTGGCAATCGACCAGCGCTCGATGGTGGCGGACACGTTTGCCCCCGAGGAATTGGCGACGCATCCGCAACTGGCGTTGTTAAAGAACTATCCATTTCCGCGTCGTGTCTACGCGGACGCCATCCAGAGGCTGTGCGATGCGGGCGCAAAAGTCGTCGCCTTCGACCTGCTCTTTCTCTCCCCGAAGGAAGACGATCCCGGGCTGCGGGCAGCGATTGAGAAATATCGCGATCGCGTAGTCCTTGGCAGTAATTTCTCTGACGACGGACGGCAATTGCTGTTGCCGTCAGTGGTCGTGCCGGAATCCGTTCCGACGGAGAACATCGCTGGCTACGTGAACTACTGGCCCGATTTCGACGGCGGCGTCCGGCGGGAGCGGTCGCGTACCACCGTCTCCGCCGTGGCGCACGTCGAGCAGTCTCCGGGCGAACAACCCGTATCGTCGTTTGCCGCACTGGCGGCCAGGAGGACGGTGCCGGACGGACTCATCGACTTCGCCGGCCCGTCGGGGACCTTCCCGGTGCATCCCTTCTACGAGATTTTCTACGACAAAGCGTGGACCCGGAATCTCCAGGACGGAGACGTGTTTCGGGACAAAATCGTATTGGTCGGCCCGGCGGGAAATTTCCAACATGACCAACACCCGACGCCGTTTGGGCGAATGGATGGTGTGGAGATTCATGCCAACGTGATCGCGACGCTGCTTCATGGTGACACCCCGCGCGAGGCACCGTCGACCGTCGGCATCGTCAGTATCCTCGCGCTGGCGCTGGCGACGGCGGTACTGTTGAACATTGCAACACATCCGCTGGGCAAGCTGGGGTTGCTCGTGGCCGTGGGCGCGGCGTATTTTGCCGTGACGCAAGCGGCGTTTGACTCGCGCGGCATGGTGCTGTGGGTGGCGGCGCCCTTGTGGACGGTGGCGGGTGGTGGCGTGGCGGGGATCGCGGGCCAACTGTTGGCCGAGCAATTGGAGAAGCGGCGCGTGCGGCAGACCCTCGAGCGATATGTGTCCAAACCCGTGGCGGATGAAGTGTTGCGGCATGGAGAGGAATACCAGAACAGTCTCGGCGGCGAGCGCAAGCTGGTGACGATTCTGTTCTCGGACATCCGCGGGTTTACGACCCTTGCGGAACAAGCAACCCCGTCGGAGTTGGTCGGACAACTTAACGAATACCTGACGGCGATGGTGGACATCGTGATGGAACACAACGGCACACTGGATAAATTCATCGGCGATGCGATCATGGCCGTGTACGGTGCGCCGTTGAGCGCCGGCGCAGTGGAGGATGCGTGGCGCGCCGTGCAGACAGCTTCCAGGATGCGTAGCCGACTGGCGGAATTACAGAAAGGCTGGGCGGCACAAGGACGACCTCGTCTTGAGATTGGCATAGGAATCAATCACGGCGAGGCGCTGGTGGGGAATATCGGTTCGCCACAGCGCATGGAATACACGGTGATCGGTGATGTCGTGAATGTGGCCTCGCGGGTCGAGGGCCTCAACAAGGAGTTCGGCACCGACGTGCTCTTGACCGAATCGGCTTACGAATTGGTCAGGGAGCGCATTGAGGCGAAGCCAATGGGAATGGCGGAAGTAAAAGGGCGCGAGCAGAAGGTGAGGGTGTACCTGCTGGAGCGGCTCAGAACCTGAGCGACAGGTTCAGCCCGCCACCCGCGTCGAAAATGCCATACGTGCGGCTCTTGAAGTTCGAATCGTTATGGCCGTAGTCGGTGAACGCGTGGATGCTGACATAGTCGTTGAAGGCGTAATTCAGCGCGAAAGTCACCAGTTGATTGCGGTCGCTGCGATGTTCTCCCGAAAAGTGGTTGTAGTCCTGAAAACTGAGCCGATAAAGGAGTTGCGCGTTGAGCTTCTTCAGGAGCGCCGCGTTCGCGCCCACGTAGAGAGAATTGTCCGCCCGCGACAGCTCCGACGGGCTGGCCGGTACCCAATCGTACTGGTAGCCGAAGAATACGGACGCGCGCGAGCACAAAGGTTGAGTGCGCCAGAGGCCGAATTGCGCGTCGTATGCCTTGTAGAATTCGTCATCATGTTTTTGAAGGACCATCCGGCCGGCCGAGAAGCCGGCGTAACAATCGAACCAGTCCTTCACCGGATAGCTCAGTTGCAAGCCGGCCGTTTGCGCGTCGAAATCATCTTCATCGTGGGCGGAATACTGCGCCATCTGCTGGCGAAGAAAGACGGTCGACGTGAGCTTGTCCAGCAACTGCGGTGAGAAACTGAGCCCGAAAGTCTGGAGCAACAGGGAGTCTTGCTCGGCCTTGAGCTGCGGCTTGAGGTTCGGCAGCAGCAGAATGTTGGAGGTGAACAGATACTGCGTGTCACTGCTTACCTTGAACAACTTTGGGCGCGCGGGACTCCGCAGAAAAAGCACTTCGCCCAATTCATTTTCGTCGGTCGTGTCATCCGGCGATTCTTTAACGGTTGATTGAGTCGCCGGCGGGGGCATCGGTTCGAAAGCCGACGAAGGCTGCTGGGCGCAGAGCGTCGTGGCGGAGAACCCGACAATGGCAGCCAGCGTGCCCGAAAACAAATAGCGGCTCGCGATCATTTACCGCGTAAAGGGCGACCCTCCTTTGGTAGCGTTACCGCCGAGCAGGATGCCCACCATGCCTTCATCACGGTAGGCGGGATCGTTCACGTCCGGTGGACTGCCCGGGGCACCGCCTCCTTTCGCGACCGTCTTCTTGCCCCGCTTCACGTCGTCCTGTTGTTGATCATTAACTTCCGTGATGGCGGCCCAGGTCGGCAGCGGCTGCTGTCGGCCCTTGATGAACCGCCCTTTCAACAACGGATCGAGGAGAACGTCGTAGATCTTGAGCACGCCGTTCTCTAGCAGGGCAATCTGACCGCCGTGAATTGCCGCCGATTGCTTCCCATCCCGTGTGGAGATCACGCCCGAACCCTCAAGAAAGATGATCTTGCCGGAACCCAGTACCAGCACTGTGGTGCCTTCGATGGCCGCAGTGATCGACGCCGTAACAATCCGCCCACCACCCGCGCCCTTGGGCATGCAAATCAACGCCAGGCCTTTGTCGACGAGAAACTCCCGCGCCTCGGCGTTGAAACTAAACACGCTCTTCGATCCGAGGCGCGTGATGGTCTTGTCATCAAACTCGATCTCGGCCAGCGATCGCTCGCCCGTGCGCAGCACGTCGGCGCCGCGGACCACGTCGTCGAGCCTGGCAGCGCGTTCCCCCGTGGTTTCGCCCTTGTAAAGGACGTTGTGTTTCGCTTCTGTCACCCGCGCGCTGCTTAACGGCGTCGCGGCGGCGAGCGTCGCGCCCACCCACGGCAGCAGCAACGCCAGGAGGAGATTCTGAATCTGCATCGGGAACGCATTTTGGAGACGCTCCCAATACATGTCAAGGGGACAAACTGCCGGCACCGGGGCCGACGAAATTATTGCGGATCACGGAGTCGGCTCAAAGATCACAAAATCGCTGGCGGTGCTGACAATGGAATATCCCGCTCCCGCGCCATCCAATTGCAGCACCAAGCCGTTGAAATTGACCATCTTGCCCTGTAGTGTGTGTAAGAACTCCTTCGCCCTGATTTAACGCGTTTGTGCGTTTGTTGTCTCATTCATGTTACGACTAGGCGACTCGTTGCCCGATTTAGTAACGTCGATCTTGCCTGCAGTCACCCCGGTTTTTTCCGGGGAGTCGATCAACGCACCGGCTACCACACGCGCAGCATTCTGTGCATGCCGATCCCCGGTCGGGATAGAAGGGTCATTGGCGTCGCGCAACTCTTGAACAAGTAAAGATAATGGACCATTTACAGCCGCGGATGAGCAGCAGTTCCAAGCCTATACGAAACCGCTCGGGGTGATTCTGGAAAGTTGCCGCCTTCTCGCCAAAGGGTAATCAGCGTGGCACAGATCAATGCGCGACGGGTCGATGCGCAGCGCATTAGCAACCTCAAGTAACTCCACGACATCAAGTCGTTCGTTGTGTTCTTGTGCGAGCAGTACTGCGCTTCGTGGTATCAATTGTTGCACTACCCCTTGCCGACTGGGTTTGACGGCGTTGGTTCGCCGGTGTAGCCTTTGCTCTCGGTCACCAGACACGAGGACAACGGCCATGATTTCAACTGTCACGCAGATCCCCAGGCGCAAACGAAACCCGTCCAACCGCGGGGCCCGCACGATGACCGTCCGTTCACCCCGTCCCGCCGACACCTCGGCTGACGGGCGTTTGACTCCGCAATTGCTGACCGATCTGCGTCACGCGTTCCAAGCCAATCCGACTTACAAACTGGCGATGAATGCGGTGACGCAGACGCCTGTGGACGACGTGGCGTTGAACCGGGAAGTCGTCACGAACACCGACTTCACGTTTTCGCATTGGCTCGATGACTGGGCCGTGACCCATCAAAAACAGTCGGGCCGTTGCTGGATGTTCGCAGGATTGAACCTGCTGCGCGTCGGCGCGATGAAGAAAATGAAACTCAAGGAGTTCGAGTTCAGCCAGAACTACACGCTGTTTTGGGACAAGATCGAGCGATCGAATTATTTCCTTGAGAAAATCATCGAGACCGCTGCGCGGCCAGTTGACGACCGGGTCGTGGCCTTCCTGCTCTCGGAGCCGCTCAACGATGGCGGCCAGTGGAACATGTTCGTCAACCTCGTCCGCAAACATGGACTCGTGCCGAAAGCTCTGATGCCAGAGACCGAAAGTTCTTCCAATACCTGGCGCATGAACAGCATTCTCCTGCACAAGCTCCGCGAAGGAGCGAAAGCGCTGCGCCGGCTTTGTGCCCGCGGGGCCTCGCTGGAACAAACCCGAGCGGCCAAACGGGAGATGCTCACCGTCGTCCACCGCATCCTCTGCATCCACCTCGGAACTCCGCCGACGAGGTTTCCCTGGCAATGGAACGACAAGAACAGGAAATTCCATCGCGCTGGAGAAATGACGCCGCAGCAGTTTGCGAGGCAATATCTCACGCTTCCGATCGACGACTACGTCTGCTTGGTGCACGACCCGCGACCGACCAGTCCCTTCAACCGCACCTTCACTGTGCAGCATCTCGGCAATGTCGTCGGTGGCGGCATCGTGCTTTATCTCAATGTCGACATCGGCCTGATGAAGGAACTTGCCATGCGCAGCATCATGAACGGAGAACCGGTCTGGATGGGTTGCGATGTCGGCAAGATGATGCGCCGCGACCTGGGTCTGTGGGACAGGAACCTGTTCGATTACGAAGGGGTCTACCACACTGCATTCACTTTGGACAAAGCGAGCCGCCTCACCTATCACCAGACCGCCATGACTCACGCGATGCTGTTCACAGGCGTGGATGTGGTCAATAACCGGCCGCGTCGCTGGCGCGTCGAGAACAGTTGGGGCGACGAAAAATGCGGTCGCAAAGGATTCTTCGTGATGAACGATTCGTGGTTTGACGAGCACATGTTCGAGATTGCCACCCGCAAGAGCGCGCTGCCCAAGCCCCTGCAAAAAGCGCTCAAATTACCGCCCATCGTTCTGCCCCCGTGGGATCCGATGGGCTCGCTGGCGCGTTGACGGCAGATGGTAGATTGCGCGACACCGTGTTCGGAGAAGAGCGTGTAGGAGCGACATTCTTGTCGCGACCGTTAGGGCAGTGATGCCCCTCCTACAGGGAACTGTCGGCAACACCTTCGAGTGCGTAGGCAATAGCTTGCTCCATCGCCATCGCTTTACCGGCAGCCCGCGCCACCACGAACGTTTCTTCGCTCAACGCTTTGATCAATTGGGCGCTTGGACGGAGATAACGATAATGACTCGCTGGGCTACTGCCCCACTCGAAAGGTAGCACCGCCATTTCTGGCCAGCCGGTGGCAAATGCATGTTGACAACTCCGGCTCATTTGCTTCATAACCCAAGCGAAGGAGAAGCCTCTATGGAACTGATGGCCGACACATTCCGCTCTGGACTCATTAAGCGCACTTTCCGACCTCCACTGGGAAAAGTGTTTCAACTGGTTGCTCTGGCGATCATGCCAGTGTCGGTTATGACAGGGTGCAGCACAACAAAGGTAATGATCATTTCTGAGCCGCCCGGAGCACTCATACAGGCCAATGGCGCCAACATTGGCAAAGCACCAGTGAACTATCAGTTAGATTTCTCGAAGGTGCCGACCGTAGTGGTGACGGCGTCGAAGACCGGCTATTTCAATGAGCAGGCCGTTCTCGACAAGAACACGCCGATTCCCGACGGCCAGCTGAAGCTATTCCTCGCGGAAGACGAAGCATACAACGTCACGACGATTTCTGAGGCAGCCAACAACTGGTTGCGGATCCAGATCGATTCCCGTTTGTCCCCAGACACAGTCTGGCAGAAACTAGTGGATTCGGTTACCAGCCGGTATCCAAGCCTGGAAATGATCGACTCACTATCCGGCTACATGCGCAGCGTTTACTCTGTGCGCAAATTCAAGGGCGGTAAAGGTGAGTTTCAAGTGCGCACCCGTTTCATCTGCTCCATTACGTCGAAAGAGCCATTGGTCTACAAGATGAAGATCGAATCCGAGATGTCCGAAGCGCGGCAGGACTGGGTATCTTACACCCGCGTCTTCAAAGAAGACGCGCAACTAATCGAGGAATTGCAGAGCCGTTTAAGCGTAAAGTAAACTGTGAGATAGGTTTTCCTTGTACTCTGTAAAGCCTTGGCGCACTAATTTGGCGAATTAGCCCTGCACTTAGTCCCTGTACCAGGTAAAGACTCGTCTGCCCTTTTAGTGTTCGGGTTTCGGCGTATTGCATCCCAAATACACATTGGGTCTTGTACCCTCGCTTGAACGAAATCCAGTTTTTGCGACAGAATGTCGGAGGTTGCTGAAAGTAACCCTGTCCCACGTAAAAACTCACACGGTCGAATCCAGCGTGGGGACCGCGATCTTTCTGCAAGCCCGTTGATGGAGAGTCGCGGGCGGCGACAGGAAGGTCGTATCCAACTGAGGGAGCACGGCTGTTTTTCGTGGTGAAGCATTAGCTGCCCGAGTGGTCCGTGGTTCGTCAGTCGGATACGTTGAGGGAGTCCATGCGCATTGTCGAAGAGGCGAGCGAGCAAGCTGAACACGCCGAAGTTGCGGGCGGCAATGGCGCGGGCGGCCCGGTCAGTCGAGACACGATAATTCTTCTCCACATCCGGACGATCGCCAGCCGCAATCGGCGAAAAAGCTTGCTCTCCAGGACATTGTCCGATACTGCTTCTACCCGTTAAGCCAGTGTATGCTTGGTATGCGAGGGCGACGCAGTGCCAATGCAATTTCGGGCGGTCAGATTAAGATCAAGCGCCGCTGCATGCCGGGATAGGGGCGACAACAGCGTGAAATCAGCCAGAGACTCGCAATCGGTTCTGCAATTTGGAGACAACAAACAGGGAAACAAGGAGGGTGATGGTATGTGTACGCGAAAGCTAGGGAGTAAGATGCTCGAGTTGGTGCTGCTGCCTTGTGTGACAGCCGTACTCGTACTGTCAATTGGAGGGTCCGCACGCGCTACCTGCCAAATTCCTGGAAACGGTGCTGGTTCGGGGACGGGTGCCACAGCGCCTTTCCATGTATACCGGGATTGTAATAATAACGGCGTACTCGACCCGGAAGAGGTCGCATCAGGTGATCTTTCTGGACAGACATTGGTTGACGGCGAGCTGGTGTTTTATCAGTTAAGCGTCGGACCAGCGATTAACACTTGCGCACTCTCAGGCGGGGTGATGAGGGTGGTTTCGCCGCATAATATAACTAACAGCGTCACGCCGATTGGCGGAATTCCGATTCTTTGTGACGATTTTTTGTCGTGTCCGGCGCTCACCACAAACTCGCTGGTACAGGCTTACATCGTTGACATTAACGACACGAACAATCTGCCGCCGGGGGTTGTAGTTGCGCCTAATAACTTGGGAGCGGACGCTATCTACTTCAACGGGACACAGTTTACTGCTCCTTCGCATTCATTTCCGGTAAATAACAGCACGCCGTTGCCCAATCCAGTCGTCGCGCCCAGCATTAACCTCAGCAAGACGATCTTGTGCAAAGCCGCGGCTGTGGATGACTGCAGCACGGCGACGATCACAGATCATACTGCCACGGGGGCAGTCACCAACGGCGTAGCTCCGTCGTTTTGCTACAAATTTGTGATTACCAATACCGGCAAGGATAATCCGAATGGGGCTTCAGGGGACGCAACCCTCGTGATCAGCAATGTGACCGATAGCGACCTCGGGGACATCACCAGTCATTTCACTCCTCTGACTGTCCTTCCGGGCGATACCCGAACATTCATTACAACTGTCGCTCACTCGTCCACCGTAGTAAATACGGCCACGGTTACTGCAAACGACAACTTGCGACTTTCGGTTGGCTGCGTTCCTGGCACGTACGAGAGTCACGACAGCGCCACGGCGACTGTTGTGACGTCTGACCTTTCATGCAATGTGTTGTTTAAGCGCGGCGGCACACCACTGATCAACGATCCAGCATGCAACCCCGATGATCCGACCAGGGTTGGTGTCCTAGTCGGCGGAGGAGCAATTGACGTAGCAGTTGTTGTCAATAACGACAATGGGCAGGTCATCAACAACGTCAATGTTGAATTGACCGGCGCACCGGGGGGAACGGTGAGCCTACCGACGTCGCCCAGCACAATCGCTATGAACAGCTCGGGAACGGCGACGTTTTCCATGATCATACCGGACAGTGATACGCCGCCCAGCGGCCTTCTGCTTACGGCTAACATCACAGCGTCTGGCGCGAACTCGGATGACTGCCCGCCACTCAGCACGACGTGCAACAATACCATCGTCGTCTGCGGCGGCGAGCCTTGTATCGGTATCACCAAGTTTGTGAAGTGTTTGACAAGCAATGAGTGCATCAATGCGGCCGGCGCGGTCTGCACCAACGACATCACTCAGTACATGAAATCAGACACGGGAGTGGAAAATGCCCCATGGTGCTACGCCATGATCATTTCAAACTGCGGCAATCTGGAGTTTGACAACGTCCAAGTGACGGATCCGACGCTTCAAACTGCCCTGGGTAACAATCCGAGCACCCCGTTGAGTGGGTTCCCAACGAGCTTGATTGCCGGGCAGTCAGCAACGAACTTCTTCGGACCGCTGGTGTATCCGAACTTCGTTGGAACCAAGGAGAACACCTCCACGGTATCGGGCACCAACAGCGTAGGAACAGCGACGGACACCTCCACGGCCGACGTAACCCTGCTGCACCCTGCGATCAACTGCACGGTGAGTGTCAACCACACAGGTGGTGGCTCGATAAACATCACGGCCGGTAGTACGACGAACATTGAGTTCGAGGTCCAGGTCTGCAACAA
>JBGOTY010000005.1:0-27063 GCA_041476745.1 Verrucomicrobiia bacterium
ATGTGATTCTTTTTTGCGGCGTTCATTTCATGGCCGAGACCGCGAAGATCGTCAACCCGGGCAAGACGGTCATTCTCCCCGACCTCGAAGCGGGCTGTTCGCTGGCCGATTCCTGCGACGCGAAGCAGTTGGCGAAATGGAAGGCGGCCCATCGCGACGTCGTTATCGTCGCCTACATCAATTGCACCGCCGCCGTCAAAGCGCTGGTGGACATCATCTGCACCTCGGGCAACGCCGTCCGAGTTGTGAACTCCATTCCACCCGACAAGAAGATTCTCTTCGTCCCCGACCAGAACCTCGGGCAATGGGTCATGACGCAAACGGGTCGCCAGATGATTTTGTGGCCGGGCGCGTGCTCGACGCATGTGCTTTTTACTCACAAGGCCATCTTTCGGTTAAAGCAGGGATATCCCGACGCGGAAATCGTCGCGCACCCCGAATGCCTGCCCGCTGTCCGCATGATGGCCGACGAAGTGTGCTCGACCGAGAAAATGGTCGCCTACTGCAAGAATTCCCCCGCGCGCGAATTCATCATCGTCACCGAAGCCGGCATGTTGCACCGCCTCCAGAAGGAATTGCCCGGCAAAATCTTCATCCCCGGCCCCACCGACTCCTGCCACTGCAACGAATGCAGCTTCATGAAGAAGAACACACTCGAGAAGGCCGTCGCCGCCCTGGAAACGTTTTCCCCGGAAATTATCTTGGATGAAGATGTTCGCAAAGGCGCTCTTGTCCCCATAGAACGGATGCTGGCGCTGGGGAAATGACCCCCGTTTGTTTTTTTGAATTGAATCCTCTGTAGCGGCGGTCTATGACCGTCGCCATTCGAGCAAGGTATGCACAAGGCTCGCCTGAAACGCTTGCATCGCCTATTCGCCGATCAGCCCGTTTGTTTCATAACAATCTGCACCCATGACAGAAAGCGCTTGCTCGATAAAAACTATGTGCACGAAGCATTTACGAGTTTCGCGCAACAGGCGGTGTCCCGCGGTGTATTCCTTGGCAGCTATGTGCTGATGCCCGACCACCTGCATCTGTTCGTAGCATTTTCATCAAAGGCGGCGTCCGTCTCGCTTTGGATCAAATCCCTGAAGAATTCTCTTTCGAAGACACTCCGACTAGAAAACATTCCTGCCCCGCATTGGCAGAAGGGATTTTTTGATCATGTGCTGCGATCCGAAGAATCCTACGCAGAGAAATGGGATTATGTAGCTCGCAACCCCGTTCGTGCTGGCTTGGTCAAATGTCCGGAGGATTGGCCATTTCGTGGGGAGATTCATGTCCTCTCTGTGTTGTAGCGGCGGTCTGTGTCCGCCGATTTTCTCCATGCAAGCAACGGCGCGACGGTCATAGACCGCCGCTACAGGAAGCATCGTTTTGGCTTGTCCAGGTAAGTAAAGCGAGTTAGATTAGCGTCGTTGGTTGGAGCCCGTGACAAATGAAAAGCCGTAAGCTTTCAGATTGGTACGTGCCGCTCGACGTTGCGGTCATTTACGGGCTCCCCTTCGTCATTATTCCTGTCTCGGTTCTGTTTGCGATGTTGCTTCCGCTTCTTTCGCGTGCGCGGAGTAGTGGAGACACTACCCTGTTGTATGTGGCTTTTGCAGTTGGCGCAGTTGGCGTCATCCTGTTGGCCTTTGCGCGCATGCCGCTATACCGTCAGGGTCGCTTTTTTACGTTCGGCCCGCGCGCGCTGGACGAGGCACACAGGCGATTATATTGGTGGGCCTATCGCTTTATTGTTGTCAGTGTCCTATTGATGTCACTGTTGCTGTTATTTCTGAGATAACAGTCTCGCACAGTGCAACGGCATCGTCTCACCCAAACTCAAAAGCTCAGGTAAATTGTTTTGAGATAGTGTGCTTCGAGGAAGGTTGCCGGGTGGTCGGGTGGGTGGGCGGTGGTTTGGAGTTCCTTGAAGGGGTGGGCGGATTGGGTGGCTGTGTCTCGGATTGATCCCAGAAATTCTTCGGTCGAAACATGCGCTGAACAGGAACAGGCTACGAGGATACCGGCTGGCCGCAAAAGTTTAATGGCGCTTTGCGCCAAACGTCCGTAGGCGCGGATGGCTTGCTCGCGTTCGGATTCCCGCTTCGCCAGCGACGGCGGATCAAGAATGATCAGGTCGAATGATGCGGGTGGGGCCGAGTCCAGCCAGTCGAATGCGTCGGCTTTCACAATCTCATGGTGACAGCGACCGATGACGGGCTGGTCCAGGTTCAACTCAAAGTTACGATTCGCGGCAGCCAGCGCGAATGGGCTGATATCCAGGTCGGTGACGGAAACGGCTCCTCCGCGTGCGGCATACAATGAAAAGCCGCCGGAAAAGCTGAAGGCATTCAATACCCGACGGCTATGGGACAGCGATTCAACGAGGCGACGGTTGTCCCGCTGATCGAGAAAGAACCCCGTCTTCTGTCCGCGGACCGCATCGATTTCGAAACGGAGACCCGACTCCAGGAAAGTGACCGGATCGAGCAGGGGCTTTCCGCGAACAATCTGACCCTCGGTGAACGGAAGCGATTTGTCCTGGATATTCCGGCTCAAGCGCAGAATCATGCGCTCGCAGGGGACCTGTTCAGCGATGATTTCGACCACTTCTTCCAAACGCGGAATCCAAACCGTCGTGTAGATTTTGAGGACCAGGGTCGAGTCATAACGGTCCAAAACGAGCCCCGGCCAGCCGTCGTTTTCACCGTTACAGAGTCGATAGCCATTCGTTTGAGAATCAAAAAGGTTGCGTCGTCGGTCGAGTGTCTCGGTCAGGTGCTGTTGCCACCAGGCGCGATCCAGTTTTTGCGGTTTGCCGACGTGCAGCATGCGGACGCGGATCGGTCCCTCGGGATCAAACAGGCCCATCCCCAGGAAACGATCCTTCCGATCATAAATGACGGCGAGGTCACCCGCCTGGCCGGTGCGGCTTTGTTCGCGAATGCTGTCCGAAAAAAGCCAGGGATGGCCGGAGCGCAGAATCGATTCCGCTTTCTGCGAGACGCGAAGCCGGAGAATGGGGTTTGATTCAGGGTCCATGAGGTTGAGGTTGGGATCGTATACCATCCCGGCACTCTCCTAAAGAAGTCTGTTGGTGGGCCTTGAGGCTTGTGCCCGGAGTTGACTTTCGAACGGCGTAATGTCATTCACTGTCCACTCTTGGTTCTCATACAAATGAAAAGACTGCATTTTCCGGTCGTCGCGCTGGTGACAATGTTTCTCACGTTATCGGTGCGTCCATCGGACGCCCAATTCATTTCCGACAAGAACATCCTGCGCGCGACACTAAAGAACGGGTTGCGGGTGGTGATCGTCCGCAATCCGCTGGCTCCGGTGGTGACTACGGTTGTCAATTATCAGGTCGGGTCGGATGAAGCCCCGGAGGGATTTCCGGGAATGGCCCACGCGCTGGAGCACATGATGTTTCGCGGCAACCCGGACCTCTCGGCGGATCAACTGGCCCATATTTCCGCCGCCATGGGCGGCAACTTCGACGCCGATACGCAGCAGACCGTCACCCAATACAATTTTACGGTCCCAGCCGACGACCTCGACTTGGCGCTGCATGTCGAAGCGCTGCGGATGCGCGGCATTCTCGGCACGGACGAGTTGTGGGACAAGGAGCGGGGAGCGATCGAACAGGAAGTGGCGCAGGACCTCTCCAATCCCGAATACCTGCTCTATAGCAAGCTGCTGGAAGCCGTGTTCAAAGGCACACCGTACGCCCATGACGCGCTGGGGACGCGACCGTCCTTCGACAAGACGACCGGCGCCATGCTGAGAAGTTTCTATGGCAAGTGGTACGCACCGAACAACGCCATTTTCATTATTGTCGGCGACGTGGACCCGGAGAACACCCTGGCCGCGGTGAAACGTTTGTTAGAGAACATTCCGCCGAAAAAGTTGCCACGTCGCCCCGCGGTCAATTTGCAGTCGGTCAAACCCGCGACACTCCAGATGACCAGCGATCTGTCCTACGGCCTGGCCGTGATCACATTTCGCTTGCCCGGGTCGGACAGCGACGATTCCGCCGCCGCGCAGGTGATGGGCGACGTGTTGTCGAGCCATCGCGGCGACTTGTATGCGCTGGTGCCGGCTGGGAAGGCGCTGTCGGTTGAATTCGACCTGGGTACGTTGCCGAAAGCGAGCCTGGCTAATGCGACGGGCGCGTTTCCAAAGGGCGGCGACGGCGCGGCGTTGATCAAAGAAATGCGGTCCGTCATCGCCCAGTACGCGAAGCACGGTTTCCCAAGCGATTTGGTTGAGGCGGAGAAGCGGCACGAAGTCGCTAACGCGGAGTTTCAGAAAAATTCCGTGGAAGGACTGGCGATGTCGTGGTCGGCGGCGCTGGCCGTGGAACATCATCGCTCGCCCGACGAAGATATCGAGGAGATCAAGCGTGTCACGGTGTCCGATGTCAATCGCGTGGCGCGCAAGTACCTGGACCTCGATCACGCCATCGTGACCGTCATGGCGCCCGAGGCCTCCGGCAAGGCAACTTCCTCGTCGAGTTATGGCGGACACGAATCGTTTGCGTCCAAAGAGGCGTCCACCGTGCCGCTGCCCGACTGGGCCGCCGCGAAATTGGCAAAACTTCCCGCGGTTCCGCAATCCACGGTGCATCCGGTGGTGACCACGTTCACGAACGGCCTGCAGCTCATCGTGCAACCCGAGACGATCAGCGATACGGTCAACGTCTACGGTCGGGTGCGCAACTATCCGGGTTTGGAAATGCCCGAGGGACAGGAGGGCGTGGACCAGGTGCTTGCTGAACTCTTCTCATTCGGCACCGAGTCACTGGATCGCGTGGCCTTCCAAAAGGCGCTGGACGACATCGGCGCGAACGAGTCGGCTGGCACGGGCTTTGAGGTGGACGTTCTTACCAAATACTTTGACCATGGCGTGCAACTGCTGGCGGACAACCTCTTGCATCCCGCCCTGCCGGAAGAGGCGTTCAAGACCGTTCGTAAACAGGTCACCGATTCGGTGGCGGGCTTGTTGGAGAGTCCGGATTACCTGAGCCAGCGGGCGTTGCTGGCCGCACTGTTTCCGAAAGGCGACCCGGCGCTGCGCCAGGCGACGACCTCCACCGTGAGCGCGCTGACGTTGGACAATGTGCGCGCCTATCATCAACATGTTTTCCGACCCGACCTGACGACCATCGTGGTTATTGGGAATGTCACGGCCGACCAGGCGAAGACTGTCATCGAGAAATGGTTTGGTGGTTGGACGGCGACCGGGCCGAAGCCGGAAACAGTTCCGCCGCCCGTTCCCGCCAACGTCGCGTCGATCATTGTCGTTCCCGACAAGAGCCGGGTACAAGACAGGGCGGTCCTCGCGGAAACGCTGGCCTTGAACCGCTATGACCCGGATTACTATACCCTGCAACTGGGCAACCTCGTGCTCGGCGGCGCCTTCTACGCGACCCGGCTGTACCGCGACCTGCGCAAGGACAGCGGGCTGGTGTACGCCGTGGAATCAACGTTCGACGTCGGCAAAACGCGGGCGCTGTACGAAGTGGAATTTGGCTGCGATCCGCCCAACGTCTCGAAGGCCCGCGCCATCATCGAGCGCAACCTGAAGGATATGCAGACCAAGCCGGTGACTGCGGACGAATTGCAACAGGCCAAGGCGCAATGGCTGCGGGAGATTCCGCTGTCCGAGTCCAGCGTGGGCAACATCGCGTCCACGCTGCTCTCGCTTGCCACGCGCGACCTCCCACTCGATGAACCAACCCGCGCCGCTCAACGCTGCAGCACGATGACCGCCGAAGAAGTGCAAGCCGCCTTCGCCAAATGGTTGCATCCGGCTGACCTTGTGCAAGCCGTGCAGGGGCCGGAGCCGAAATGACCAGTTTGGTTCACGAATTGCACGAAGGAGACACGAAGAACACGAAGCGAAGTAGGTGACGGCTTCGCACGATCATCCTAGTATTAGGTCGCATGCGGCCGGATGGTGAATTGGCTCCCCGCTTTGGACGCTTTGCGAACCTTGCGCTTTGAACTACCGAGAACTGCGCCGCAAACTACGTACCACGTGTCCTGGTCGTCAAGCGGATGTCGCTTGACCTGAGGTTCCCAGGCGCTACTTCGCCCTGGACACACTTCTTATTCACGCCACTTGTGAATTCGGGCAAAACTTCATCAATAAATCATCGACTGCCTGCTTCTGCTGGGGAGGAAATGGCAACACCCCACGGAGACCGAGAAAGGAAAACAGTCCTCTTTGGCTTATCAATAACGTGGAGTCAACGCCCCAGTGGTACGACTTGATACTGCTCCAACGGAGCAGACCCCAGTACTGCCAAATACCGTTCTCCCTTATTTGAAGCCGCCCCAATGCGCCAATGACAAAGAATGAACTTAGTACAACGGTCTCGAATATTTTTGACCACGAACTGGCAAGCGATCCATGGGGAATTCGGTCAATTACAATTATCAGCCCAAACACCAGAAACACCCACCACGTTGGATAAGGACCGCAGTCCAAGAGGACTCGCCCGCCTGTTTTCCGACCATACAGCCATAGTGTTACGAAAGCTAAGTACATGGCACCGAATAGACATGCCAAGGAAAGCCTCAGACAGCCCGCAATGGTTCTTCCCAACACCAGCGAGAGGACACCCGCGAGCGAGAGCAAAACAACCAGAATCACGGCAACACTAACGAATACGTTCCTAAGGCGTTGTCCAGACACGGATGAAGTCATTTCGGTGTCCATTTTACTCCGAGAAACAACTGTAACAGACCCATTGCGACCAGTAGAATGATCCACCAAATGTAGGTCCGATTCGGCTTAGGCGCAGATTTATCATACCGACGTCGCAACAAGTCCACAGCAACGACAACCACTAACGGCGCCGCCATGGCTAACGGAATGATGACATCGACAAGATCCCATGTGCTAATGCTGATCTTCACTAATTCATTCTAACATGAGTCACTATTCCCTCTACAACGGTCAAGTGTGCTAAAACCATTAAACCTCTGACGGAACCGCAAAGAAAGCGGAAACATTGCGTGGATGACGCCCGATCTGCATTTCGTCATGGCTCGGGCTCGATGGGCTGGAATTGTTGGGTGGAAGGGTCGTAGGCGAAGAGTTTGGCGGTGGCGATCTGGAAGAACCAGCCGTGCAGGCGCAGGGTGCCGGCGGCCCCCGCAAGCCGCTTCCTCTTGATTGAGGGAAGGCGCGTTTTGGTGACAGGGAATTGGAGGGGTAGGGCGATTTACCGATGAAGCTCGGTAGTTTCTCCGATGCGAAATTCATCCACTTACCCAATAGGCGTACGACAGCGTTTCCTCTAGCATTGTTTCCCATCGGAGAAACGGAGACTCAGATGAAAAAGATCAAACCTACTGCGAAACTGCCTGGGTGGGTCGAGTTCTGCTGGTTGCTGGTGAGCAACCCCAGCTTTCAGGCGGCACGCGACAAGCGCCTGGCTTTCTACGAATACCAAGTGGGCAAGCGCTACGCCAATCCCTGCTACTGATCTCGCGTCCGATATTTCTGGTAATCCCCGAGACCGAATTAAGGATTTCCAGGACGGGGGGATGGCCGGCAGTTGCGCCGCCGCTACCGGTTCCACCGCTTGAGGCAACGCGACCGCCGATGCACCGTACAAAGCCGCGTTGCGACTTCGAGGAAGACTTCATCGATGGTTTTTCGCTTCGCAATGGCGCGGTCGATGATTTCGCTGTAAACGTCATCGTCGACCACGATGTGTTGCGTGGGGCTGGCTTTTTCTTCGGAGCAGGAGATATAGAGCGGCGCCAGCCTTCGCAGGAGGCGGAAGACATGAGTGGAAATCTCCAGCACGTGTCTATTCATGCGACCCTCGACTCTCCATAGCAACGTAAGCCTGATCGCAGGAATTGCAACTGAGGCTTCGGTGGCGGAAGTAGTGGCGTCAAATCGTCTTCTCGGTGACTCCGCCTGTTGATGTCCGCGCCATCGCGTCGCCGAAGAAATCTCCAAGAGATCGTACCAGATTCAGTCGCAAAGGAAGTCGCTCGAAGCTACCATCGTACTCTAATCATTCGGGACGAGGAGCCTGGGTGAGACTGCCGAATTACGCTTGCACTCGCAAGTCACGAGACTACAATTCCTGCCGGTAGGGAAGCTCGATGAAAGCAAACTTATTCGTCGTCGTCGGCTTCGCGCTTCACGCTACTACCATCTTCGCGCAAACCAATGGGGGACAGGGTTTCAGTGTCGCCTTCAAGATTCCGGAGGGCATGCGGGCAATTGCGATCGGTGCCGGTGAGGTCATGGCCACGGCCACTGGCGTCAAGCCTGGCGACCATGTTGATCTCCTGGCGACATATCGCGTTGCCTCCGCGACACAGGAAGTGACCAAAGTTCTGATGCAAAATGTCCTCGTGCTCGCCGTCAACAAAGGAAGCACTGACCCATCGCTCAAGGTTGTTGCCGGGGGTTCGCTGACGTTGGCGGTGATGCCTGAGCACGCTGAGTTGATTGCGGCTGCTGACAGGGCGGGCGCATTGCGCGTGTCATTGCGCCCCGTACGTGACGAGAGCAGCAGGGTGCCTTCGCGGCCTGCCACAGGAGACTTTTGGCTTCCTGGAGAGTTCCAGCAGCTTCTTCAAGAGAGGAAACAACAGGGACGACAGGGAACTGGCGGATGCTGAAACAACTGCTACCGAGAGGCAAGTTCGGCTACAACCGGAGCTGAAAGAACCAGCCGTGGCGCCGCAGCGTAGCAATGCATGTGCCTCAGTGATGGTTTTGGGCTCGCTTCCGCACCCGTATTTTGATATTCTGCCACCTTGGAGAAGTGTATGCGAGCGACGTGGAATCGTACCTCAAGAGCCCTCTCTCTCATAGCTGCTGTTGTGTTGGGATTTGCATCTCAAGCTCTGGCGGACGTTGTTGACTATTGGCGATTTGAAGAAGGTAGTGGAACAAATATTCTAGATCAGACTGGGCTGGCAAACGGAGTGTTCGATCCGCCTCCGCCCTTCGTTCCCCCTGAGGATTACTCGGCGGGCGGGGGTGATAGAAACACATTCGGTTGGAGCACAAACGTCTTCAACAACGTCGTCCCACAAACCGGGGAATCCAATCACGCTTCTTTTCGATTCGCACCTGCAGCGCCCAATTTGCGGCTAGCACCAGGTGCAGAAATGAATTATGGCTCTAACTTTACAGTCGAATTCTTCTTCAATCTCGAAGATACGTCTCCTTTTCGCCCCGCGCGTGGAACTTTCCTAGACTTTAGCGACTCGCGTTCCTCTCTGCAGATATACCTCGCTCCACCGGTTCTACCTCCTCCTATTCCAATTCAAACAAATTCCAATCTGTACGCAAGTGGAAACGACGGGAATGGTAATTCCTTTTCCTTCACTGTCGCAGCTTCACCTGACGCTTCAATCTGGCAACCGCTAACGTGGCATCACTTCGCGTTGGTAAAAGACGGAACAAACTGCCAGGTGATCATAGACCAGACTTTGCTTGCGGAAAGTTTTGTGCCGAATGACTTCGACTACGCTTTTGCCACCAACGGAAATTACTTTATTGGTAAGGGCAGCGGTGCAACTGGCTTTCAGGGTTTGATGGACGAAGTCCGCATCAGCAACACAGCCCTCGATCCGTCGCAGTTCCTTGATGCGGTTCCCGAACCGAGTACGGTCGCTCTTATGGCAACTGCGGGACTACTGTTTCTTTTCGTTCGTCGAAGAAGTTCAGGTATGCCGAGCCTGACCAATCGGTCGGCGTATTGACTGCCTACTACAGAAGATCCCGGCGGCTGATCCTTGGCGGCGAGACTGGTGGCAAGAGCCTTCCGCCGTAGGCAGGTGGGTGCGGCGGATGTGTCGGTAATCGAGGTAGAGCACCCACCCCTGTATCCCCTCCGAGGAGGGGAACATGCTGGCCTATCGGTAATCGATAATTTTACTGGACACGGTGTGGTGGGAGGGGTAGAGTTGGCGCGGTTATATGACGAGAAAGACGAGACGGCGGGGCAAGAGGGTGCGACAGGATGGCGCGACTGCGCCGTTGTCCAGGGGTCGGTGGACGCCAAAACATGTGTTTCTGCGAAACGAACCCACCGGAGGGGTGTTTTGAGGGCGGATATGATGGTTTTGGGACAGAATTCGGGCGATTTTTGGATGATGGCGTTATGAGAGGACGTCTGGTTGGTTGGGACATTGGGGAGACCTTCGGTCGATCGTCGTGCGGGGTCGGGAGACCCGCGCACAACAGGAAGATTTCGGAGGCTTGCGGCGTCGATTCGTCGGACACGGGCGGGACGCCTGTTCAACATGGAGTGGAGGAGAAACGTCCGGTGATAAGGAACGCGACACCTGCCGGAGTTGACATTGCGGTGCGGCGATGGCATGGAGTGTTGGCCCTGCATCCATTGCACATCATGAAGAACATCCTCTCACTTGGCGTGGCGTTGACGGTGTTGGCGCTATCGGTGCATGGCGCGGATTTACCCGCCGCGAAGACCGCTGACGAGCTTTGGCAGTCGATCCAGAACCTGGAACAGGAACCCGCGCCTCGCGACCGCGCAGAGTATCTTGAACGAATGGGCCAAGTGCACAGCGCACTGCTGGAGTTTGAGCGCCGTTTTCCCGGCGACGCGCGCGAGTGGGACGCCAAACTGGTGCGGTTGGAGGTGGAATCCGGGCTGGCGCAGGCTGACAACCATCCGACGGACGATGCGGCGTTGTTCGCGTTGACGAAGGAGATCGTCGCGGCCCCGGATGCTTCCGCGGAAACGAAGGCGGGCGCGAGGTATCTGGCGGCTGAGAAACGGATGGAGGCGCTGGAGTCATCGGGTTCGGCCACGAACGGCGCGGTGCGCGCGGCGGCGGACGTCGCCGTTCTGGAGCTTCGCCAGCTTTATCCCGATGACCTGCGGACGTTTCGCATTCAATTCGACATGGCGGGGATTCTCAAACTGCGTGACCCTGGCGCAGCGGAATCGATTCTTCAGGAGTTGGCAGGGAGCAAGAACCCGCAAGCCGCCGCCATGGCCAAGCAGCAGTTGGCGGCGCTGAAGGTCTCGCAGAAGCTTGCGAAAGAGCCGCTCGACCTGAAGTTCCAGGCGGTTGACGGCACGACAGTCGATCTCGCGAAGCTGCGCGGGAAAGTGGTGCTGCTGGACTTTTGGGCGACGTGGTGCGGGCCGTGCCGCATGGAAATCCCCAATGTCGTCGCCACTTATAAAGGATTGCATAGCCGCGGCTTTGAGATCGTCGGCATCTCACTCGATCAAAACAAGGAGCAGATGGTGAAATACACCAAGGCGGCCGGCATGACGTGGCCGCAGTACTTCGACGGCAAGAGTTGGGCGAACGAAATCAGCACCCGCTACGGAATCAACGCCATCCCCGCCGCGTGGCTCCTGGACAAGAAAGGGTTTGTCCGTTCCACCGCAGCTCGCGGCGGCAACCTCGAACAACAGGTGAAGATGCTGCTGGCGGAGTAGGGGCGGCGGAGGCGCAAGTTTCTTGACAGGCCAATGGCATGACAAATAGAGTGGACAGCATGAAGACGATCTCGCGTTCACTTTGGATTTCGGCGGTTTTTCTCCTGTTCAGCAGCGTGGGTGTCCAGGCCCACGTGTTGCCCAACAACGTGCATGGATTTGGCAGCGGTTTCGCGCATCCCTTGCACGGGCTCGATCACATATTGGTGATGGTGGCGGTCGGCTTGTGGGCGGGGCAACTTGGCGGTCGGGCGCGGTGGTTGGTGCCGGCGAGTTTCATCGGCGTGATGGTGCTTGGCGGCGCGCTGGCAATGGCCGGACTGCGCGTGCCGTTTACGGAAGAGGGGATTTTGCTTTCGGTGTTGGTGCTCGGAATTCTGATTGCCGTGGCCGCGCGGTTCCCGCTGGCGGCGAGCATGGCGATCGTGGGTATCTTTGCGTTGTTTCACGGGCACTCCCATGGCACTGAGATGCCGGCCAACGCGGTCGGCTACGCGTATGGCGCGGGTTTCGCGCTGGCGACGGTACTGCTGCACGCGAGCGGCATTGGGCTGGCGTACGCAATGCGTTCCGTGAAACTGCCGGTGGTGCGCTGGGCCGGGGCGGCGATTGCCGTGGCGGGAATCTGTCTTTGGGCGTTCTAATTTGACCCCGGAACGCGAACAGTTGAAACTCTTTTAAGGAAACCACTATGCAAACATTGTTACGAGGCAAGGACTACATTGAGACACCGGATTGGACGAAGGAAGAGCTGGAAACCGTCCTCGATGTCGCGGGCGACCTGAAGCGGCGCTTTGCGCTCGGGGAGGCGCATCGGCTGTTGCAGGACAAGACGCTGTTCATGATGTTCTTCGAGCAGAGCACGCGCACGCGTAATTCGACCGAAGCCGCCATGACGCAACTTGGCGGTCACGCGCACGACCTGACGCCCGACAAGATGCAGATTTCGCACGGCGAAACGCCGAAGGACACGGGCAAGGTCCTGTCGCGTTATGGTCACGGTATCGCGATCCGCAACTGTTTCTATGGCGTTGGGAACAAGTACCTCCGCGAAGTGGCCGAGCATTCCTCGATTCCGGTCGTCAGCTTGCAGGACGACGTCGACCACCCGCTGCAGGCCATCGCCGACCTGATGACGATGCGCGAGAAGTATGGCAACAACCTGCACGGGGTGAAATGTCTCGTCTCGTGGACCTACGCGCCGGCTTACGCGCGTCCGCTGAGCGTACCGCAGGGACTAATCTGGCTGCTGCCCCGCTTCGGCATGGACGTGACGCTTTCGCACCCGAAGGAATTCAATTTGATGCCGCGCACGGTTGAGGCGGCGAAGAAGTTCGCCAAGGAAAACAAGACCAAGTTCGAGATCATCCACGACATGGACCACGGCTTCAAGGACGCCATCGTCTGCTATCCGAAGTCGTGGGGCTGTCACCAGTATCTCTCCGACCAGGGCGTGCCCGAAGCCGATCGGAAGGAAGCGGGCATGAAGATCCTCAACAAGTACAAGAGTTGGGTCTGCACCGAGAAGCGGATGAAGATGGCGAAGAAGGAAGCCTGTTACATGCACCCGCTACCCGCCGACCGCGGGGCGGAAGTCGAGGACGCCGTCATCGACGGCCCGCAATCCATCGTGTTCGACCAGGCCGAAAACCGCCTGCACACGGTGAAGGCGATTCTATCGCTGGTAATGGGCGGACGACCTTAAAGAAACTGAAGTCGGTGCAGAGGAGAGACAGCCGGAGATCACGTCAAAAATGGAACAGTCCGATGTTCTCGATGGTGACTCGGCGGGGTAGCTTCAGAAGAAACAAGGCCGTCGAGGCCAGATCTTCGACTTGCAGGACGCCTTGGCGAACTTCGTTTTCGTCTTGGGGTGGGGGAACTTGGACGAGTCCCGGACAGAGACAGTGGACGTGGATGCCGTATTCCCGCACTTCGTGTTGCAGCGCCTCCGACAAACCGACGATCCCGAACTTCGACGCGCAGTAGGGACCGGCTTGCGGGTAGCCGTGCTTGGCGGCTTGCGAGGCGATGTTGATGATGTAGCCGGAGCGTTGCGCGATCATCGTCGGCAACACGGCTTGCGTCATCAGGAATGTGCCCGTCAGGTTTGTGTCGAGCACCTTGTGCCAATCTTCCTCGGAGCAATCAACAATCTTGCTGCCGACGCCGAGGCCGGTGTTATTGACGAGAATGTCGATGTTGCCGAAGCGTTGCTTCGCGGCCTCCGCCACCTTCACGACGTCCGCTTTCTTGCGGATATCGCAGGCGACACTCGCGGCGTTCTCGACCGACAGCGCACGGCGCGAGGCAATCACCACGTTGGCGCCCTCACGCACCAGCGCGGTGGCAATGGCCCGCCCAATGCCGCTGCCGCCACCGGTGACGATGGCGGTCTTGCCCTGAAGTGTTTCCATAAGGGTCGCGAGCGTAGTCATCCGGCTCGACGTTCACAAGGATTATTGCGATAGTCGCGGCTTCCTATGGGTGCGCGAAGACATCACGACGTCGGATTTATCGTTATTGGAATTTTCAAACTGGTGAAGGGAGGTTTGTTGCTTGCCTTCGGCCTGGGGGCTCTGTCGCTGATTCACAAAGACGCGGTGGAGGTCATCCGTCACCTGGCCCACGTATTTCAGGTAGATACGGACAGCAAGTTTGTCCAATACTGGCTGGTAGAAATAGGCTTGGTACCGCGACGCGATCTGCCACTAATCGTTACGACCTCGCTTTTTTACTCGGCGCTCCTGTCGACGGAAGGCGTCGGTTTGCTGATGGAAAAGGTCTGGGCGGAATACCTCACCTCGATCATCACCGCGTCCTTCATCCCGATCGAAATCTACGCGTTGACAAGACATACGACCGTTTTGCGCGTCTGCCTGCTGCTGGCGAATGTCCTCGTCGTGGCGTATCTGGTGTTTCGGTTGGGCCAGCGAAAACGTCCTGGCCCGTCACCCGCGAGTTGATTCCCGTTGTTCTCATTTCGAGCGCGCTTCGAGATGGAATTTGTGCAGGAACCGATGCACCACCGGTGCGAACATGACGCCCACGCTGGTAATGAAGGCCACGCCGCTGAACAGCGCGTAGAACGAGGCGAACCACTTGCCGGCATCGTGATGCAGTTCGTTGACGGGTCCCATGCCGGACAAAATCATGGAGGCATTGAGCAGCGCATCCAACCAGCCGAGTCCTTCGCTGAGATGATACCCAAGGACGCCGATCACGAGACTCACGCCGACCAGCCCGATTCCGATTCCCAAGTGACGCAGCAACCGGTGGCGGAATCGCGGCCGTGGGGCCAGCGGCTCTTGTCGATGCTCGAACATACGCCGAGCTATACCGCTTTCCGTCGTTCGCGGCTAGAGGAATTTCCGGAGGTCCTCTTCGTTGCCTTTGGAAGCGAGAACGTAAGTCTTGTCGCCGGCAGTCCAACTGGCGGTGGTCATGTTGTTGACGCGCGCGAACCGGGCTGACTGACCAAGCGGCGGGTCGGGTAGCGCCGAGCGGTCGACGATGAAGAGGAACAAATCATCGTCATGGCCGCGCTCGAGACAGACGAGTGAGACCCGCTGGCCGTGCCAGGTGATCAGGGCGCAGCCTTCGCCGGGCAACTTCTCGAGCTCCTTCGTCAGGACGTAGTCAGATGCGCCGTGGTTCTTGCCGAGGAATTGGCGGATGGCACTCAGGTCGTTCGTTTCGAGCATCATCTTGTATTCACCCGAAACAAGCTTCGCCATGTTCTTGCGGTAGGACTGGAAGGTCGGCGTCGACGGTTGCCCTACCAGGTAGCCGGCGAGCACGGCCAGCACGATGGCGGCGGCCGCTGCGGCCAACAGGGCGGGGCGTTCCCACCAAATTGCCGGTCGGACGATTTTGCGTTCCGAAAGGATTTGCTGCGGTAAACCCGCTGGCGCGGCGATCTGCCGAAATTTCTCACGCATCGCGGCGTCAATGGCACACTGTTTCTCGAACCAGCGGCCCAGTTCCGGGTCGCGCCGGGCCTGGGCGAGCGCTTCGGCAAAGAACGGATCGCCGGCCGCGTCGAGGCCCGCACGATACAGCGACAGAATTTCCCTGGCTTGTTGGTTATCCACGGGGTTTCACTTTCTGGCCGTTGGCGGGCGCGGCGACGCGATCCATCAAGATTTTCTGGAGTTGCATTTTGCCACGCGCGATGCGCGATTGGACGGTGCCGATGGGCACTTCGAGAATCTCCGCGATCTCCTTGTACGAGTGTTCTTCCATGTAGAACAACGCGAGCGGCGCCTGGTAGAGTTCCTCGACCCGCCCCAGCGCTTCGACCACCGCACCGGCGTCCAGTTGATTCACCGATGCCGGCGAGATCGTCGGCAACTCGCCTTCCATTTGCTCGAGTTCGTAGTGCGGGAAACGGGTCTGTCGGCGCCGCGTTTTGAGGAACTCGTGGTGCAGCGTGGTGAACAGCCACGTTTTCACCTTCGCGGCGTCACGGAGTTGGTGGCCCTTGGTCGCCCACACGTAAAACGTCTGTTGCGTGAGGTCGCAGGCCTCGGCTTCATTGCGGGCCAGGCCGAAGGCAAACTGGTAGAGCGGGCGATAGTAACGACCCACCAGACTCTCAAAGTCCGTGGTGGCGGCCATCTCTGCGTCATTCGACATACGAAGAACTGTCAGCGCCGGGCTCGATCCTACCGCCGTGTGACAGCAGTAACGCGACCGATGTTCAAACTGCCGCAAACCCGCCAGCGTGGCAAGTGGAATCGCGGAAATCGTGTTTGCGATCAATGCGGGTGTCTCCCTTCTGGATAAGAACCACCGGGGGCGGTTTTATTCCCGGCGATCTTTGGTGGGAACAACCGCTGCCGTTGGTGGTCTTACGTGGTGAAAGCGCAACGAACCATAAAGCCAGGAGCGAACGAACCAATGCGAGATAAAATCATTCACGACCACCACCACGACGGCATCGACCGCCGCGGATTCCTCAAATGCATGGCCTGGGTTGGCACGGGAGTACTTTTTACCGTAACGGGAGGAATTCTGCGGTCTGAGACCATCACCCAGATCACTGCGGGAGCGGGCGCGCTCAAGGGTGCGCTGGTGCGGCCCAAAGGGGCCTTGAGCTTTGTCCAGATCAGCGACAGCCACATTGGATTCAGCAAAGACGCGAACAAAGACGTGGTCGGCACTTTGCAGGAAGCCATCGCGCGGATCAACGCGCTGCCGACGCCACCGGCGTTCATCCTGCACACGGGCGATCTCAGCCATCTGTCGAAGGCGGCTGAATTCGATGCTGTGGACCAGATTTTGAGGAGCGCCAAGGCAGGACAGGTGTTCTACGTGCCGGGCGAGCACGATGTTCTCAACGATAACGGCAAGCAGTATCTGGGACGTTACGGTAAGAACACCCAAGGAGACGGTTGGTACAGTTTCGACCACAGCGGCGTGCATTTCATCGGGCTTGTCAATGTGCTCAACCTCAAGGCTGGCGGCCTGGGAGCGCTTGGAACCGAGCAATTGGAATGGCTTGAGGATGACGTGAAGGGCCTCTCCATTGATACCCCGATCGTCGTCTTTGCACACATTCCGCTGTGGACAATCTACCCCGATTGGGGTTGGGGTACCGACGACGGTGCGCAAGCGTTGTCCTATTTGAAACGGTTCGGCTCGGTGACCGTGCTCAACGGTCACATTCACCAGACGATGCAGAAGGTCGAGGGCAACATCACGTTCCACACCGCCATGTCCACGGCCTTTCCGCAGCCCGCGCCGGGCACTGCGCCATCACCGGGCCCCATGAAGGTGCCGGCGGAGAAGCTGCGCAGCGTGTTGGGAATCACCGATGTGAATTACATCGAAGGCAAAAGCTCGCTGGCGATTATCGATTCGCCCCTGGCGAGCTAGAAACGGCAAACGTCACATAGAAAGGAAGAACGCCATGAAGAGAATACTCCTCGGTTACGCCGGTGCCATCGCGTTGATGGTGTTGGCCATCCACACATCCATCGCCCGCGAGAAGCCGGTGCCCAATGAAGTCACGATCGACAACTTCAGTTTCCTACCCCAGACGCTGACCGTGCCCGTCGGCACGACGGTAATGTGGATCAATCGTGATGATATCCCGCACACGGTGCTCAGCACAGACAGGAAGACGATTGTCTCACCCGCATTAGACACGGATGAGAAGTTTTCGTACACGTTCACCGCTGCCGGGACGAATGACTATTACTGCTCGGTGCATCCCCATATGAAGGGCAGGATCATTGTACAATAAGGAGGCATTCGCGTGAGCAAAGGCTTTCTGGGAACCGCGGCCTCACTGGCGGCTGATCGCACACTGATAATCGAGACGGCGATGGGCGTGGCACTAATCGTCGGGACGGTCTTCGCCCGACGCCGGCACTATCGCGCACACGCCTGGTGCCAGTCGGCCGTCGTGTTACTCAACTTGGCGGTGATCACGCAGTTCATGGTGCCGTCATTTCGTCGCCAGATCGTTCCGGAAATTCCTGCGAGCCTTGGTGAGATGCACTATGCCATTGCAGCAGTCCATGGCCTGTTGGGGACAATCGCCGAGTTGTTGGCGGTTTACATCGTTCTGGCTGCAGGGACCAATATCCTCCCGAAACGACTTCGCTTCCTGCGATACAAGGGGTGGATGCGCCTGGCGCTTGCCTTGTGGTGGATCGAGTTGCTTCTGGGAACGGGGATGTACGTCCAGTGGTATGGGCTACCGACGCTCCGATAGTGCGACGAGACGAATATGGCAAAAGTCACACTGGTACTGAGAGAGAAGAAAAAACTCGCCGAGGGTACGATGGCGTTCTGTTTCGGGACCGACGGCCAACCGTTTGTGTTCAAGCCTGGCCAGTGCGTTCGCATCACTTTGTTAGATCCCCTGTACAAGGACAAGAAAGGCGATGCCCGGGACTTTTCCATCGCCTCCTCGCCAGGCGAACCGTCCTTGATGATTGCCACGCGCATGACCGGCAGCGCCTTCAAACGAAGTCTCGCTGATCTCCCTGTCGGCTCGGGCGTGCAAGTGAACGGCCCTTATGGCGAGTTCTTGCTCAATGTGGACCCGATGCGACCTGCGGTCTTCCTCGCGGGCGGAATTGGTATCACGCCGTTTCGAAGCATGATCAAGCACACCATTGAGCAACACTCGCCGCAACGGCTCACGCTGGTCTATTCCAATCGCACCCCGGACGACGCGGCGTTCCTTGATGAACTCCAAGACCTGGAGAAAGAGCACCCCAACTTCCGTCTCATCGCAACGATGACTCAACCGCAGAACCCTGGCAAGACATGGACGGGAAGGACAGGCTACGTCGACGTCCAGTTTGTGAAAGACCACCTCCGCGATCAAACGCCGTCCGTCTACTACGTCGCCGGCCCGCCGCGATTCGTGTCGGCAATAGCAGAGGCGCTCGCGACTGCAGGTGTGAAAGAAGGCGACATTCGAACTGACGAGTTCTTCGGTTACTGAGCGTAAACCATGAGAATCAATATCAGTTTCACGACGACAACGTACGCAGTTGCGGTGGGCATTGGCCCGATCGGCTCCCGTAGTTCCCGGCTGCGCAGGCCACAACGGCTGCGCCGCCCCGTTCATGGCCGAGAGCGAATTCAACTGCCAACGCGGAGGTCAACATAAACCCTTTGACGTGAACAGCATCTTGGTGACGAAGCACGCCAGCACGTGATGATAGTACACTTTCCCATCGCGCTCTCGTTGGCGAGTTTGTTCTTCGATGTTCTGGCTGGTCGGCGCCGCGATCAGTTCCCTGGCCGCCATCGCCACCGGTTTGGGAGCGTGGCAATGGCAGTTGGGTGGCGCGAGGCTGAAAGGCAACTTGCGCCTGCATTTGGTCTTCGCCGTTGCCTGTAGCGCGATGCTGTGGATGCTATGGTGGCTGCGGGCGCGGCACCGCCAACGCGGCGAATCGCCAGGGACAGCCTACTATGCCTGCGCCGCGATTACAGCGGTGTTGGTCGCATTGACCGGACACTTGGGAGGGTTTGTGAGCGGCGTCAACTCGGGGTGAAGGAGCCGAGGATCGCGGCAGTGATCCGTGCGCCCGGTCAAAATTGGAACATTGCCTTCGCGGTCAGCGAGCCGAAGATATCGGCGTTCTTCTGGCCAACGAATTCGTGGGTGCGTACCACGCGCGTGTAACTCAACTCGATGTGACGGAACAGACTCAAGGCGACACCGCAACTGAAGTCTGCCACGCACGGGATGCGCTCGACACTCGGTCCGTTGCGGAGTGTGTTGCCGTCAAGAAACAGATTCTGCCCCACCGCGCGCCCGTCGACGCCGCCGAAAGCGTAACACGAGAACGGCGATGTGCGGGGCGTGGTCCCGCCACTCAGCGATGTCGGCGCGTCAATGATCTGCACGCCGAAGTCGTCGGGCAGGTTCACACCGACTCGCAGGGTCGCGCCGAGGTCACCAAATATCGCAATGTTGCCAACCTCCGCGCCGATGTGCGGGATCAGATCGACGTAGCGAGCGGTCTGCTCGTTGGGCGACAGCCGCCACAAACGCTCGTATTTCAGCAACAAGCCCGGCTCGTTAGCCAGTTGGTTGTTCCAGCCTCTCGGGACATCATTGGCGAAGAACCAGTGATGGAAGTTCACTTGCACCGCCTTGGCCAGCGAGTCGGGGCCGGTGACGCCGACATCAACTTCGAAGCTCTCCATCACCGGTATCTTGGCCTCGCTCGTGTTGCCGCGCCGCTGGAGAAACATGCCGCCGTACAGCCAGCCACCATAGGGACGGTCCGTTTTGATCAGCGCATTCGTCAGTATATCCTGAGGCGTATAGATGTTCTGTCCGAAGACGTAGCCGACGTTTTGCGCGCTGGTGCTGATCCACAAAGGGGGCAACGCGTTGCTCACCTTGGCCACCCACTGCGGCAGATCGTCATCGCCCTCCCGGTAGGTAAGCTTAAGCCCCTGCGTGTAATGTCGATCGGTATGGTCTGCTGTCAACGGATTCGAAAAAAGGTCATTTTCCTCGGTGATGGCAAAGATGGGTCCCTGGCTCTCATCCGCGGCTCGCACGCTGAATGAAAGCGCCGTCGCAGTTATCACCCAAAAAATGATTATGAAGATTGTGCGCCAATTCATTTCAGGGAATCCTATTCAACCAACCAAACTACAAGGGATGCACTCTAGTCAACATTCCGCGTCTTGCAACAATTTTTGCGGTTGGAGAACACAATTCACTGGGCAAATTATATGTCAAGGGATATTCTGCTGGTATTCGAATCCCGGACTATGAAAACCATCGTCATCGCCATCGGCGGCAATTCCCTTATCAAAGACGACAAACACATGAGCGTGCCCGACCAATACGCGGCTGTGGTCGAGACTGCACGTCATATCACCGATCTGGTCGAAAGCGGTTTCCGGGTCGTCATCACCCACGGGAACGGCCCGCAAGTCGGATTCATCCTCCTGCGTAGCGAACATTCACGTGGGATCCTGCATGAAGTTCCGCTGGATTCCATCGGAGCGGACACACAAGGAGCCATTGGTTATCAAATTCAGCAGGCGCTGCACAACGAGTTCCGCCGGCGCCATCAGAAACAGTCGGTCGCCACGATCGTGACGCAGACGTTGGTGGACAAAAATGACCCCGCCTTCCAAAAGCCGAGCAAGCCCATCGGCCAGTTTTACAAGAAGGAAGAGGCCGAAGACCGTATGCGCGTCGAGAAATGGACAATGGTAGAGGATTCCGGTCGCGGCTGGCGGCGCGTCGTGCCGTCCCCAAAACCCGTCAGGATTGTCGAGGCGGAAGTCATCCGACACCTGGTCAACGAAGGCTATGTCATTATTGCAGCAGGCGGGGGTGGGATTCCCGTGGTGCAAGATGAACAAGGGAATCTCCGTGGTATCGCCGCCGTCATTGACAAGGATCTCGCGTCCGCCGTGCTCGCGAAGGAAATCGCCGCCGACCTGCTCGTGATTTCGACAGCTGTCGAGAAGGTCTGCCTCAATTTCGGCAAGCCCGACCAGACGACCCTCGACCACCTGACGATTGCGGAAGCCAGGGAGTATATTGCCGCGGGCCACTTTAAACCCGGCTCGATGCTGCCGAAGATCCAGGCCTGCATCCGGTTCATCGAGGAAGGTGGCACGGAAGCACTGATCACCTGCCCCGAAGCTCTCACGGCAGCCCTGGCCGGCAGGACCGGTACGCGCGTCGTGCGCTGATTTCGTGCAGTGTCCAAGAGGATTGCCTTGTCCCGGGTGGTTTGCTAGCATGGAACTTGACAGGTCGGCGGGGTCAGTCGTGTGATAAGGAGATAGCCATGAAACGTTCTTCCCGCAGTAGTTCGCGTGCGCGACTCGTGTTGGTGGTTCTGCTTGCCGTGGTTCCGTCCCTTGTGTTGATCTACTACAACAGCCGTGAACAGCGTGGCGCCGCCATCGCGCAGGCCCACGAGGATGTCGCGCGTATTGCGCGCTTGGCGGCGGCGGAGAACGCCGGTGTGTTCGAAGGCGCGCACCAATTGCTCGTCGCGCTCGCACAGTTTCCCGAGCTTCAGGGTGGCGATCCGTCGCGCGGCAGCGCGGTGTTGGAGAAACTACTTAAAGAGTGTCGGTTTTACTCGGACCTTGGCGTGGTAACGCCCGACGGCCGTGTGTTCTGCAGCGCGGTGCCGTTGAAGGAGCAAGTGTCTGTCGCCGATCATCCGTGGTTTCAGCAGGCGATGAAAACGGCCGATTTCACTGTCGGCGAATATCAGACGGGCGGAACGAGCGGTCGCCCGTCGCTGAACTTCGGTTTCCCGATCGTCGGCTCCGACAATCAGGTACAGCGCATCTTGTTCGCTTCGCTCGATCTCAACCACCTCACCCGGCAGATGAGTCTCGCCTTGCCACCCGAAGGTGTGGAACTGGCGCTGGTAGACCGCGGCGGCGTCATCCTCGCTCAAACCGGTGCCCTGGCAAATCGTGTCGGGCGCACCGCTCTAGAGGCTGCCCAAGTCAAAGAGGTTTCGGCGTATCGCGGACGAGGAACAGAACAGCGGCTCGACTCCGCGGGCATCGAGCGTATCTACGCGTTTTATCCAATCGGCGGCAAGCATGCGGGCGCCGACGCCTACGTGATCGCGAGCATGCCCACGGCCATCGCATTTACGGGGGCGGACCGCGGGTTAAAGAAGAATCTGGTCGGGTTGGCGCTGGTGACACTGCTGGCGCTGGTGGCGGCGTGGTACGGCGGTGAAGCAATCGTCTTGCGCCAGACGAACGACGAACTCGAGCAGCGCGTGCAGGAGCGCACCCGGGAACTGGCGCACGAGCAATTCCTATTGCGGACGCTGCTGGACAACGTCCCGGACAGCATTTATTTCAAAGACTCAAAGGGGCGCTTCCTGCGATCCAGTAGTGCGCAGGCCAAGCGATTCGGTCTCAGCGATCCCGCGCAAGCCATCGGCAAGACAGACTTCGATTTCTTCGCCAAGGCGCACGCCGAAGAGGCTTTTGCCGACGAGCAACAGATCATTCAGACAGGCCAACCACTTATCGGCATTGAGGAAAGCTCTCCCTTGGCCGATGGCACGGAAAGATGGGTCTCCACCTCCAAACTGCCACTGCGAGACAAAGAGGGCAACATCGTCGGCACTTTCGGCATCTCGCGTGAGATCACCGATCGCAAGCGGGCTGAGCAAGCGCTGGCCAAAGAGCACAATGTGCTGCACACGCTGGTCGACAACCTTCCCGACCTCGTGTTCATCAAGGACTTGAAAGGTCGCTACGTGTTCGACAACGCCGCTCATCGGGCGTTCCTGGGCGTGAGCACTCTTGATGAGGTTACGGGCAAGACGGTGTTCGATTTCTACCCGCGAGAGCTGGCGTCGCCCCTGCATGCCGATGATGAGGCCGTGCTGGCAGCCGGGGTGCCGCTACTCCACCGCGAAGAGGACTTGACCGATCGCAAGGGACGTAAAGCGCGGGCCGTAACCAGCAAGATCCCGTATCGCGATGCGCAACACATGGTTGTCGGTCTGGTCTGCATCTCCCGGCCACTCGGCGCACCGAAATAAGCTTTAACCCCGTCTCGGTCCGGAGTACGATTAGCTTGTGCCGGTCGCAGTCGCTAATAGGATCGAGTTTACGCTCAATGGCGAGAACGTCTCGTCGGAAGTCGACGACGAGCTGATGCTGCTGAATCTTCTTCGTGACAAGTTCGACATCATTTCCCCCAAAAACGGCTGTCAACCGATGGGCCAATGTGGTTGCTGCGCGGTGATGGTTGACAGCAAGGTGGTGCTCTCGTGTGTCGTCAAAGCCAAAACGGCCGCGGGGAAAAAAGTCACCACGCTCGAGGGCCTGGCACCCGACGAGCGCGAGTTGCTCGCGCGCGCCTTCGTCACGACGGGTGGCCTGCAATGCGGTTTCTGTATCCCCGGCATTGCCATGCGTGCCAAATGGATGTTGGATCAGAATCCCGCGATGCGACGTGAGGAAATCGCCCGTTGGCTGGGCCCGCACCTGTGCCGTTGCACGGGCTACACGAAGATTTTGGACGCCGTCGAACTCGCGGGAAAGGTCCGCCAGGGTGGAGAATTCCCCAAACTCGACCAATCGGGCCGCGTGGGCACATCTTTTGCCATGTTCGAAGGCGCCGACAAAGCCCTCGGTGATAAGAACTACGTTGACGATTTGAAGGTGCCGGGCCTGTGGCACAGCGCGTTCGTTTTCACGGCGCATCCCCGTGCGCGAGTACGGAAGATCGACACGAGCGAGGCCGCGAGTTTGCCGGGCGTCATGAAGATCATCACTGCGCAGGACGTGCCGGGTGAAAAGTGCGTCGGCCTCATCTACAAAGACTGGCCCGTGTTCATCGGCGAAGGCGAGGTGACGCATTGCGTTGGCGACATCATCGCGATGGTCGCCGCCGTGGATGAGCGCACGGCCCGCAAGGCGGCACGACTTGTCAAAGTCGATTATGAAGTCCTCACACCCGTTCTCACGCCCGAGGATGCGATGGCCCCGGATGCGCCGCTGGTGCACCCGCCGAAACCGAACAAGCTCTGCCAGACCGGCATCACCCGCGGCGACTTCGAGAGCGCGTGGCAGGCGTCGGCCCATCAGGTCAACACCAAGGTGCAGACGCAGTACGTCGAACATGCCTTCCTCGAGCCGGAATCCTGTCTGGCAATTCCTTTGACGAACGGCGCGACCAGCGCGCGGCTGGGCAACCTGTCGAAGGAGCAACAGGCGGCCGCGCTCACGGCGCTGGCCAACGGCGCGGAACTCATCGTGTATTCGCAAGGGCAGGGCGTGTATGACGATCGCGATCAGATTGCCGACGTCCTCGGTCTTCCGCACGGGAAGGTTTATGTCGAACTCGTCAGCAATGGCGGCGCGTTCGGCGGCAAGGAGGACCTGGCGATGCAGCAGCACGTCGCGCTCATGGCCTGGCTCACGAAGCAGCCGGTCAAGGCGACATTCACGCGCGCGGAGAGCATGCGCTTTCACCCGAAGCGGCATCCAATCAAATTCGAGTACTGGGCGGGCTGCGACAAGGACGGACATCTCACGTGCGTGAAGGTCCGCGCCGTCGGCGACAAGGGGGCGTACGCCTCCGTCGGCACCAAGGTTCTCGAACGCGCGGGCGGTCATGCCTGCGGCCCCTACAAAGTTCCGGTCGTCGATATTCAATCCGTCGGCGCTTACACCAACAATCCGCCATGCGGCGCGATGCGCGGGTTTGGCGCGAACCAGGCCGCGTTCGCCATCGAGACGGTCATCGACATGCTTGCCGAGAAGGTCGGCATCGATGGCTGGGAAATCCGTTGGCGCAACGCGCTCGAGGTCGGCGACATGTTTGCCACGGGCCAGGTGCTCCGGCACAGCGTTGGTCTCAAAAAGACGTTGCTTGCGGTCAAAGACGTTTACCGCAACGCCCGGTACGCGGGCATCGGTTGTGGCATCAAGAATGTCGGCATCGGCAACGGTGGCGAAGACGGCGGGCGCGCGATGATCAGCGTCGAGGAGGATGGCACGGTCGTCGTGCGCACGGGTTTCACCGAGATGGGGCAGGGACTGTTCACCGTGCAACTCCAGACGGTGTGCGAAGAGACGGGGCTCGACCCGCGTCTCGTGCGCGTCGTTACCGACACGCGTTACGCGCTCGACTGCGCCCAGACCACCGGCTCGCGCGGGACGCTGCTCGGCTGCCAGGCGGTGCGGGCGGCGTGCGCGAAGTTTGAACCGGACCTGGCAGCGCTGATGAAGGGCGAAGGGCGCGAGGCGAAGAGCGCGACGAAAAACGATTTGAAGAAGCTGGCGGGTAAGGAATGGTACGGCGAGTTCATCGTGAAGGACACGCATCCGCTCGGCTACACCGGTCCGAACGTCAAGACGCACATCACCTACGGATTCGCCACGCAGGTCGTCATCCTCGACGACGACGGCAAGCTGAAAAAGGTCGTCGCCGCTCATGATGTCGGCAAGGTAATGAACCCGCTGCTGCTGGCGGGCCAGATCGAAGGCTCGATCCACATGGGCCTCGGCTACGCGTTGACCGAGGAACTGCAACTTAAGGACGGCCATATCGTAAGCAAAGACCTGCGCTCGCTCGGCATTCTCCGCGCGAAGGATGTGCCGGAGATCGAATGCATCTTCATCGAAGAGAACGAACCCGCCGGCCCGTACGGCGCCAAGGGCGTCGGCGAAATCGGTCTCGTGCCCACGGCGCCCGCCGTTGCCGGCGCGCTCTTCAAGTTCGACGGGATCCGCCGGACAAAACTTCCCATGAAGGACAGCCCCGCCGCGCGCGCCATCCTCGGCAGGAAATAAGCGCACCGTTCGCAACCGGAAAAAGGTTGTATCACTGTCACCCTCCTGTACACTCCGCCCCCATGTATCAACTCCTGCGGGCCCTGCGCTCCAGACGCCGTGCAACCCTGAGCTTCATTGCCTTTTTCCTCATCAGCGTGGGTTGGTTTCTCAATGCCTTCGCCGCGACTGAGGACCAGACCGGCTTCTTCGCGATCACCGAGGAGAATGACTCGCTCTCCAATCCCTTTGGGCGGCATCAAGACCGTCATTACACGCAAGGCGTGAAAGTCTCCCTCTTCGGCGGCGACGATTTCATGACCAACACGACAGCCCGCCTTGACCGGCTTCTCCCGGCCTGGGGAATCAACCCGCAAGCTGGCGACCTCGGCTGGATCATGCTCGGCCAAAATATCTACACGCCCTCGAACATCCTTTCCCGCGCCGCCATCACCAATGACCGGCCCTACGCCGGCTGGCTCTACACCGGCGTCGTCTACCAACGCCGCGGTGACCTCGCCGCCAATCTCGCCGTCATGGAAAACTTCGAAATCGACCTCGGCGTCGTCGGCCCTTACTCACTCGCCGCGCCATCCCAAATCACCGTCCACCACCTGTACTTTGGCACCGAGGACATCCCCAAAGGCTGGCACAACCAACTCGACAACGAGCCGGGCCTGGAATTGAAGTACGCCCGCCTCTGGCGCTGGTCCGCCTCGACCGCCACCGCCAAATACTTCGACGTGATCCCGCGCATCGGCGGCGAACTCGGCAACGTGCAGATCTTCGCCACCGCCGGCGCCACGATGCGCCTCGGCTACAATCTGCCGCAG